>JBNJHN010000005.1:0-61765 GCA_051748565.1 Bacillota bacterium
CCCACCTTGCGATCAACACGGTCTTTAACTTCTTCATACATTTCCCTGTAAAAATCAACTGCCTCCTGATCGCCGACCAGGTACATCTGGGGGATTATCGAATGAAAATAGTCGGTTGAGCCCATCGGACTGGGGATCGCTTTTCTAAGAGCCAGTGTGTCGCGCCAGTAACCCAGTGCTTCATGTGACAGAGCAAGTATCTCACGTAGCCGGTCCAGGTCAAGCTTTTTCCCGGTATGTTTTTCCATAAAGGCTACCTGACCGGCCAGGTCATCTCTTAGCAAAGTTAGGTAATGATTTTCAATGCGGGGGTCACGCGGGTCAATGTCCCAGGGCGGAGCCAGGGGATCGCTGCTGTAAACGGGGACATCGAAGAAGCGTGTTGCTATTGATTGAAACCATTTCCAGCGTGGTTCACATATAAAACCAGAACCGAGCAGCATGGACGGAGTGCCCATACCTCCGGGAAGCGGTGATTCTTCCGGTGCTTCACCGGTTTCTTTAAATAGCTTGCAGTAGCCCATAGTGTTTGTTACATATGAACAGAGTTCCTGCGAATAACCGTCACCCTCGGCAACCTCAATAAAGTGAGGAGCAACCAGCCTGCTGGCACACATGGTACCAAAATTCTCAGGCCACTCGAAAAGCAGGTCGAATGCTTTCAGCAGCTCGGGGGGTACTCCGACCATGCACCAGGCCAGGGGTTCGTTGCTGAACATTCGCTCCATCATGCGCATAAAAAAACGCGGCAGCATCTCTTTCATTTTTCGGGTTGTCTCAAGGTGGCGTTTAGCCCGGCTCATTTCACTCTGACTCATTTAACGGCCTCCTCATGAAGTTAACTGCTGAAATCAATTCTTGCTATTACTCCCTTTATCCTGCCTGTCTAATAGGCTCAGTTCATTTTTTAAGTATCGATCAAGAATTTCTTCATATATAAAACCTAAAAAGTGTTACGAAGACCATTTTGTTGCAAAGCACTCTTCCAGATAACAGGCTTTGTTGAATTGACAGCAGGAAATCAACGTGCTACCTTATTACTACTTGTATTTAAGAAGGAGGGAATAGCATGAATAAAATAAAATTGGGCCTGCCGGCCGGCAGTTTGCAAAGCACGACCCTGGAAATATTCAAAAAAGCCGGCTATAATATCCAGATAGGTGAGCGCTCATATTACCCTTATATTGACGACGAGGAAATTGATTGTGTTTTAATGCGGGCCCAGGAAATTCCGAAATATGTGGAAGACCAGGTGTTGGATGTTGGGCTGACTGGAAAAGATTGGATCAATGAAACGGCTGCCAATGTTACGGAACTTACAGATCTACATTATTCAAAAAGCGGTTTGCGGCCCGTTCGCCTGGTTTTAGCCGTACCCCTGGAGTCTGATATAAAAAAATTGGAAGATCTGGAAGGAAAACGTATTGCTACCGAACTGGTCGAAAGCACAAAACGTTATTTGAAAGAAAAAGGAGTAAAGGCCCAGGTTTCATTCTCCTGGGGAGCAACGGAAGTCAAGCCGCCATTGCTGGCAGATGCCATAGCTGAACTGACTGAAACAGGACGTTCTCTGAAAGCTAACCAGCTGCGCATAATTGATACAATCTTAGTCTCTACACCACGGGTAATCATGAATCATAATAGTTACAATGATCCCTGGAAGAGAAAAAAAGTCGATCGGATGATAACTCTTCTAAAAGGAGCCTTATTGGCGGAACAGAAAGTAATGCTGAAAATGAACGTGCACAGCAGCAACCTGGAAAAAGTAATCGATTTACTGCCTGCACTGCGAAAGCCGACTATCTCAAACCTGTGCGCTGATGAATGGGTGGCCGTGGAAAGTGTGGTTGATGAAAAGAAAGTGCGCACATTAATTTGTGAATTACAGGATGCCGGTGCAGAAGGCATCCTTGAATTTGCGATAAACAAGATAATTCCATAAATAAAATAAAAAGTGGGTGAAGATTTTGGAAAATGAAAAGCGGGAAAAACCCGAGTACTTAAAGGAATTAATGAGGCCGCAATTGCTCTTGGGTGTGATTGCGGTTTTAATCTTGGCAATAATAGTTATGGCGATAGCTCTCATTCAGGATTCGCCGCAACAGCTGGATCAGGTAGCAACCACCGTTAACGGGGAACCAATTACCAGGGAGGAGCTCTTCGAAGCTATGTATGCCCAAAGTGGTCAGGAGGTTCTTGACCAGCTTATTACCAGGCAGTTAATTGCCCAGGAGGCGGCAAGAGAGGGCCTTGCAGTAAGTGATGAAGAATTGGATGGAGAAATCAGGTCCATAATAGATGAAAATTTCCAGGGTTCGGAAGAAGATTTTGAACAAGCGCTCGAATATTACGGGATCACTTATGATTCTTTCATAGAAGATACCCGTCTCAATCTCCTGATCCGTAAAATAGCTATGTTGCGCATTGATGCATCTGAAGAAGAGGCGAGAAAATATTTTGAGGAACGGAGCCACCAGTACGGCCTGCCGGAAGAAGTAGAAGCGAGGCATATCCTGGTTGAAACTGAAGTGGAGGCAGAAGAAATTATAGTCTTGCTTGAAGATGGAGCAGAATTTGCTGATATGGCCCAGGAATATTCGATAGATCCATCCAACAAAGAAGAAGGTGGTTATCTCGGTTTCTTCGGCCGGGGGATGATGGTACCTGAATTTGAAGAAGCCGCATTTTCTCTTGAAATTGGTGAGCGCAGCGGCCCGGTCGAGACTAATTTTGGTTTTCATATTATCGAGGTTCTTGGAAAAACAGAAGAAGAGAAAGCTGTCTATGAAGATGTAAGTGAGCAGGTTATAGAAGCAATGATTGCCGACCAGATACCGGTTGTTATCAGTGATCTGATCCAGCTGCTTTATGAACAGGCTGATATTGAGTATAAACTGGAATGATTTAATGGTTAAAGGGAGATATGGATATGGCTAAGAATGCTGCGGTTAGCACCTATGCCCGGGATGCCATTCTTCTGTATCTGCGGGAACCGGCCAGCCTGATGGCGGCATCGTGGGCCTGCTGCTCTAATTCATCATCGAGATCTTTTAGCCGATAATCCTGGTCACGATAATCAAGGGCTTTCCGCAGCAGATAATCTGCCAGCCGGGGATTTTTCGGTAAAAGCGAACCATGGAGGTAAGTTCCGATTACATTTTTGTAAACGGCTCCTTCTGTCTTATCGCTGCCATTGTTGCCATAACCTGTAATAATCGTACCCAGGGGCTGCAGGGAAGAACCAAGATATGTTTTGCCTGCATGGTTTTCAAAACCGACGAGTGTTTGGGCAGGATCCCATAAAGAGCAATTGATTACTGCATTGCCGATTAGTCTTTCCTGCCCGGCTTCTGTGTAAAGGTCGACAATCTCAAGGCCCCCCATCTTATCTCCCCTGCTGGTTGTATAGTAAAGGCCAAGCAGCTGGTATGAGCCGCAGACAGCAAAAATAACCATACCCTCTTCAACTGCCCGCCGCATATCCCGGCTGCGTCCCTTCAAATCCTCAGCTATAAGTTTTTGATCGCTGTCCTGACCGCCGCCCATAAAAAGCAGATCACATCGTGAAAAGTTAATCTTGTCGCCGGGTTCCACGGGGATTATTTGAACATTGATTTCTCGCCAGCAAGCCCGGCGGTAAAGCGCCAGCATATTGCCCCTATCTCCATATAGATTTAAATGTCCGGGGTAAAGATGATAAATGTTTATAGCAGCCATCTTAATTCTCCCAGTAAGGTTTTGCCAGTCCTGATTTACTTAGAATGCGCCGCATTTCCAGCATTGCCGTATAAGTTGGCAGTATAAAAAGCCTGCCTCCGGGCGGGGTTTGCTGAAGGGAGCTTTTAATTGCTTTGGTCGTATTCTCCTCGACGTTTATTTGTTCAGGATTGAAGCCGGCGTATTTAAAGCGGACGGCCATATCCAGGGCACGCAAACCGGATACCGTCACGGTTGAAAACTTCTCTTTGATCGTGCAGAGCTGATCAAAATCGACATCCCACAGCCAGGATACATCGGTGCCGTCGGCAATTTTATCATTTATCGCTACCAGTAAACTTATGCTATCTGTTTGTGCCAGGATGGTTCTCAATACCTCGTTTGCTCCGACCGGATTTTTTATCAGGGCCATGATCATTGTTTTACCTTCAATTTCGAAAAGTTCCATCCTTCCAAAAGAAGGAGCCGCTGATTCCAATGCACTTACCACTGCCGTATCCGGAATTTCCAGAGCTTTTGCACAGGTAATGGCAGCTAAAACGTTATATAAATTATAGGTGCCCGGCAGGGGATTTTTCACTTCCAACTCAGACTCGGGTAAGCTTATTTTTAAGATTGTTTCGTCTTTGGGGTTTGAAATTTGCCCGACCAGTCTGACTTCGGGTTCAGGGCGCTTATAACTGCAGACCTGGCAGTGGTAATGTCCAAGATGGGCAAAGTAGATTTTTGTGTACACCAGTTTTTCATTGCAGGCCGGGCAGCTTTTAATATCCCGTCCGGTATTTTGAAAAGTATCCTCAGGGAGATCCAGTGCCAGGCCATATGTCCATCTCTTTTTTCCGGTAATATTTTTGATACTGGCCAGGGAAGGATCGTCTGCGTTAATAACCTCGAAACCGTTGTCTGGTTGTAATTCCAGGCCCAACTTTATCGAGTCCCGAACGTGATCAACTTCTCCGTAACGGTCTAGTTGATCCCTGAAGATGTTTGTAAGGACTATACCCCCGGGCCGAATCTCTTTTGTTAAACCGGGGAAAGCCCCTTCATCAACCTCCATGACGGCGAAATCTGCGTCTATTTTCCCTGTTAGCGAAGCGGCCCCGATCAAAGCTGAGGCTACCCCCCAGGACATATTTGAGCCCGATTGGTTGTGGATGCACCGATAGCCGGCGTTTTTCAGGATGGAGCTTATTAGAGCGGAGGTTGTCGTTTTTCCATTGGTGCCGGTTACGATCAGGCTTTTTTCAGCTAATCTTTCTGTTAAGGCTGATGATAGCTGTGGCACTATCTTCAGTGCTATCCGTCCGGGTAGAGTTGTCCCGCCTCGTCCCAGGATTCTGGATAAAACCATCAGTTTTTTCCCGGCCCAAATCCCACCGAGCAGTTTTAGTTTAAAAAGGCGGTTATCGAAACCGCCTGTTCCAGGATCATAACCCGGTTTTTTTCCCACTTCTTACCTCTCAAGTCCGGCTTTTAGAAATTAGCCAAACACTGCACCACATCGGATCTTGTTATAATGCCAACCAGTTTTTCGTCATCGTCAATTACGGGAACCCGGTTTATATTTCGGCGATTCATCAGCTTTGCAACATCTGTAGCTGGAGTGTCCTCTTTAACGCTGTAAACTTTTTTGGTCATTACCTGGCTTATCAGGGTTCGATGCAGCATTTCAAAGCCTTCACGTATGCTAGCTATATCATCCATTTCAGTATACGGTGAAGTCCAAAACGAAAAATTGGATTGCGGAATTACACTCCTTTTCTGGGAGTAGCGAATAATATCGGTGTCGGAAATGATACCGATAACTTTACTCTCATCATCAACAACTATAAGACCGCTTATTTTGTGTTCGGCAAGGATGTCAAGAGCTTCCTTTACGGTTTGATCCTCTTTGACACTGACTGCAGGTGTACTCATAATTTCCTTTGCTGTAAACATATCATACCTCCCGGCTTAATAGAAACTTAAAAATGCTGGGACATGGTCTGCCATGCCCGCTGACTTATAAATAATTCTACAATAAGTTGTAGTTTCCTGCTCAGCTCCAGGCTATCAGGGAAATATGGTTTATTCAATATTTTGAAAAGCCATTGCATCGATAAAAATATCCTGAAAATCGGGACGGGTTGACAGTTCCAGGTGCTCAACCTTTTCGGGCAGGGCCAATGCTCTTTCCCGCATGGTTTTTGAGGCCAGGGCCATTCTCGATCCATCACCGGCAGCATTGCCGACAGCAATTATTTTTTCCGGTGGCAGCTGGGGCAGCAGCCCAATAGTCAGGGCACTCTCTTTACGTACATAGTTGCCAAAGGCGCCTGCCAGTAATATTTGGTCAAGATCATCCGCACTTATTCCTGCTTCCTTAAGCAGTATCATCAGGCCGGCATATATTGCGCCTTTAGCCAGCTGCAGCTCGCGCAGGTCACCCTGGGTCAGAACAATGTCTTCTCCGGTGTCTGAATCTTCAGCCGGTACAAGAATAAACTCAAAACCGCTTATAGTACGGCGTAATCTATTTATTAAATTAGCGGGTATTTTTTCAGGAGCTTCCTCAGGATTAACGAAGCGTCCGCTTGGCTCAATTAAACCGGCATCAAGTAAAGCGGCGGCAGCGTCGATCAGACCCGAACCGCAGATTCCACAGGCAGCGGCATCGTCGATCATACTCAGCTTTATTTCACCATCTAAGTAATCGCAAGCTTCAATTGCCCCGGAGGCTGCCCGCATTCCATGTTTAATCTGGGCTCCTTCAAAGGCGGGGCCCGCTGCTGTTGAACAGGCCATCAGCTTTCCGTTGGCTGTCAAGACCAGTTCGCCGTTGGTTCCGATATCAATTGCGGCGCAATTATCTTTACGCTGGTCCATATTGGTGGCAAGGATAACGCCTACAGTATCCGAGCCGACATATCCTGCAATGTTGGGCAGAAAAGTAACTCTTCCGGAAGGGCTTATCTTCAAGCCCAGTTCCGCTGCTTCTACTTCAAGGGCCCGGCTGTAAGCGGGAATAAAAGGAGCAGGGGCCAGGAAGGTAGGATCGATTCCCATAAAGAGGTGGCTCATGGTCGTGTTGCCGACAGCGACAAACTCGTAAACACGATCCCGGGCTACCCTGGTTTGTTTAAGAAGGTCTTTAATAATCATGTTTGCCGCTTCAATTACCTTGTTCTGAAGTTGCTTTAAATTATCCTTACCTTCTGAAGCATGAGTAATCCGCGAAATTACATCGGCCCCATAAGCATTCTGAGGATTGGTAGTTGCCGCCACGGCAATTACTGACGCGGTTTTTAAGTCAAGCAGCGAACCCATTATTGTGGTTGTCCCGATATCAAAAGCAACTCCGTAGATCTGGTCAGATGTATCTCCGGGTTCGATTGAGATAATTTTGCTGCCGGCAATAGCGGCAGTAATGGAATAGGTGTTATTTCTCAGCAGGGAAGGGAGACCGGAGAGTTCGCGAAGCTGGACAGTCAGATCGGGGCGTTTTAGGTGGTCAAGCAAACGTTCCAAATCAGCAGTCTGGTCTTTAACAGCAGGGCGGCTTAGCTTAACTGCTGCTTTTTCGACCATCGGCTCTGCTGCAAGCTCTTCCACACCTCCGGCTAAAGTTGTTTTACGCAGGTGGGCATCTTTTTGCACCGGTACTTCAACGACAAGGTCGTGGTCAACCGTTCTCTGGCAGGCCAGCGCCCAGCCATTTTCCAGTTCTGTTGATGAAAGGTGTTTGTTTTCAGCAGCTGTGGGGACGGTATTATCGCCCCCGGTAATTTTAACCCGGCATTTACCGCAGGTTCCTCTGCCAGCACAATCACCTTCAATATAGAGACCGGCCCTGTCAGCCGCTTTAAGTAAATTTGCTCCTGATTCAATGTCAATTTCTTTATTCTGGGGGACAAACTTGACTTTTGGCATCCTTTCAGCGCTCCTTTTTACAATAAAAAATAAGCAACCTTGAACCAGGTTGCTCCTTAATCTGGTACGCCCGCAGGGATTCGAACCCCGACTTCAGGCTCCGGAGGCCTGCGTGATATCCCTTTCACCACGGGCGCCTGGCAGTTATACACATTGCCATAATATCACTCAGCAGGGGACAAGTCAAACCTAGCGGGAGCTCTCTGACGGGAAGTGCAAGATGTCTTGATTCGTTCTGCTGTCCGGGAAAAGACCGTTAATCATGTCTAAGCAAACCATGTCATTTGCCCAAAAAATGGGCTGACCAATGAAGGCTATTAATAGAGGTGTTATTTTTACAAGGCAGGAAAAAGGATTTTAATATGGAATTTAGAGTGAAAGCGGGCCTATCATTGTTCAAATTGGAGGAGGTTTGGTTTTGCAGGCAGATTACTCATATAATTATTTGCCAAACGGAATCAGGCTTATTTTTATGCCTACGGTTAAGTTTAAAACAATCTCAATGGGGGTTTTTTTACACCAGGAGCTTAAACCCGACATGGCGGCGTTAAATGCTCTGCTGCCGTCTGTTCTCGAGCAGGGGAGCCGTTTATATCCCGATTACCTGACCTTGCAAAGAGAGCTTGAAAAACTTTATGGAGCCGATATCGCCACAGATATAATAAAAAGCGGTGAAAGGCACATCCTTGCTTTTACCCTGGAAACAGCCCATGATAAATATTTAGGTGAAGACGGCAAGCTTTTGCAGAAGGGCATGTCTCTTCTTGGATCTGTGCTTGGAGATCCTCTTGTTATTGACGACGCTTTCAGACAGGATTATGTAAAACAGGAGAAGAGTCAGCTAATAAAAGACATTAAGGCTATGCTTAATGACAAGGTTTCATACGCTATGGAGCGCTGTCTGGCCTTAATGTGTGCCGATGAAAATTTTGGTATCTATAAGCTTGGAAAGATAGAGGATTATGGAAAAATTGATGCAGCAGGGCTTTACCGCCACTACAGCGATCTCTTAACCCACAGTCCAATCGATCTTTATGTTATCGGTGATCTTGATCAAAAGCAGGTTTTGGAAGCGGCGGCGGAGATTTTCAGTTTTTCTCGCAACAGGGAGTATTATCCCCTGCCTGAAACTGAGATAATGCGCCCGGTGGGAGAAGTTAAATATGTTGAGGAGGATATGACGGTCAACCAGGCCAAAATGGTTCTCGGTTTTCGCACTTATACCGGGTACAGGGATGTGCTGTACTGCCCACTTATGGTTTACAGCGGTGTTTTAGGCGGCTTCCCTCATTCCAAGCTTTTCATGAATGTCAGGGAAGAAGCAGGGCTGGCCTACTATATCAACTCCCGCCTTGAAAAGCATAAAGGATTGATGGTTATTTCAGCAGGGATTAACTATGCTGATCTGCAGAAAGCCAGGGAGATAATTGATCGCCAGCTGGAAGATATGGCCTCGGGAGCGATTACTGACGCAGAGCTTGATAATACAAAACAGGCCTTGACTAATCAGCTGCTTTCCAGGCAGGATAGCCCCAGCCAGATGATTTCTTTTCACCTGGAAGGCTCAGTGGCTGGTAAAGCATATGGTGTTCAAGAACTGACTGATGGAATTGAAGCGGTTGACCGGAAAGATATAATGGCGGTGGCCGAACGGATAAAACTAGATACTGTATACCTCCTGCGGCCCCGGGAAGGAGGCAGTAAATAATATGCTGGACAACTGCAGATTAATCGAAAACCGTGAATTGCATGAGACCCTTTACCATTACCGTGTTCACCCGGGAATGGATGTTTATGTTTTGCCCAGGCCGGGATACCAGAAAAAATACGCAATTTTCTCGACCCGGTTTGGTTCAATTGACAACCAATTCCGTGTAGAGCCGGAGCAGGAAATAACAGTTTTGCCTGACGGGGTGGCGCACTTCCTTGAACATAAACTTTTTGAAGATGAGCGAGGCAATGTCTTTGATCGGTTTGCCTCTCTGGGTGCTTCTGCCAATGCCTTTACATCTTTTACACAGACATCATACCTTTTTTCGTGTATCGCTAATTTTGAGAAGAGCCTTCAGGAGCTGCTTGACTTTGTGCAGGAACCCTATTTTACTGAACAAACTGTGGGAAAAGAGCAGGGAATCATCGGCCAGGAGATCAAGATGTATGAAGACCACCCCCACTGGCAGGTTTTCTTTAACCTTTTGGCCGGACTTTACCGGGAGCACCCGGTACGTAAAGATATTGCCGGTACAATTGATAGTATTGCCCAAATCTCTCCTGATCTGCTCTATCGCTGTTACAATACTTTTTACCACCCAAGCAACATGGCTCTCTTCGTAACAGGCGATCTTAATCCGGACCAAATTGGGCAGCAGGTGGAGACTAACCTTGCGGCGCGTGATTATAAACCAATGGGAACTATTATACGTCACTACCCTCATGAACCTGCAGAAATTAAACAGGAGCGTACGGTTCAGGAATTAGTTGTTTCCGAACCGATTATATTTCTCGGTTTTAAAGATATGGTTGTGGAGAAACTGCAGGAGAGAGAGTTGATGCGCCGTGAGATTCTAATGGAACTTCTGCTTGATACCCTGTTTGGCACAAGTGAAGCGCTCTATAATGAGCTTTACAAAGACGATTTAATTGACGAAAACTTCGGTGCGGAATATACGGCTGAAACTAATTATGGCTATGTAATGATTGGCGGAGAAACGAAAGATCCCGATCGGCTCTATGAACGGATTATGGATGCCATCTCGAAAATAAAAAGAGAAGGAGTCAGTGCCGAGCAGTTTGAAAGGCACCGTCGCAAACTTTTAGGCGGTTATATCAGGCGCTTCAATTCGCTTGAATTTATTGCCAATAATTTTCTTGCTTACCGTTTTCGGGGCACAGATCTTTTTCAATTGCCGTCTATCTTACATGAAGTCAGGCGAGAAGAGGCCCTGGCCCTGGTTGAAGAAAATTTGGATCCTGCCCGCCATGCTGTTTCGCTAATTATACCGCCGGAAGAAGAGTAACTTGATAAAATTTAGCACATTCTAATCCACTGATTACTGGTTTAAGTCATCGAAAAAATAATTAAGCGAAAAAAGGGGCTGATATTTATGGCTCCTTTTAGTTTTCCGGGTGAATCTGTTATCATGCCTCCTAAGTATTTTAAAAGTATAGTTCTGCATTGAATCAGCAGGTGATATAGATTTTTTGTCGAATGAAGTAAAGAGTATATATTTAAAACCACAGGTATAAGAACCAAACCAAAAGGAGGGAACATTTTGAAAACGACCTTAAGTGTAATTAAGGCGGACATTGGAAGTATTGCCGGCCATATAAAACCGAGCCGGGCTTTAATTGAATCTGTCAGAGAATGTATTTCCCGCCAGGTTGGCAAGCTTATAACCGACTTCTATATTGGCAGCACGGGTGACGATGTGGCCATTCTATTTTGTCATCGAAATGGGTTGGGCTATAGTGAACTTCATCAGCTGGCCTGGGATGCATTTATGTGCGGAACGGAAAAAGCTAAAGAACAGGGTCTTTATGGAGCCGGGCAGGATCTGTTGGCTGATGCTTTTTCCGGAAATGTTAAGGGTCTCGGTCCGGCTGTAGCAGAAATGGAATTTGAGGAGCGTATAGCGGAACCTTTTTTGCTTTTTACAGCGGATAAAACTGATCCGGGCGCATATAACCTGCCTCTTTATTTAGGCTTTGCTGATCCGATGCATTGCTCGGGATTAATCCTTTCGCCCAAGATCGGACAGGGTTTTAAATATGTTATTTTTGATGTTGCCTGCACCGAAGAAGATCGACTCATTGAACTCAACACCCCCGAGGATAGTTATGACCTTGCTGCGCTGTTAAGAGATAACGAGAGGTTTGTAGTTTCCGCCATTTATTCAAGGGCTACAGGCGCACAGGCGGCAGTCGCCAGCACTACCCGCCTGCATAATATTGCCGGAAAATATACCGGGAAAGATGATCCGGTGCTCCTGGTTCGCTGCCAGGGAGATTTTCCGGCCACCGGTGAGATTCTGTCACCCTATTCTATCGGTCATTTTGTAGCCGGTTTTATGCGGGGCAGTCATACCGGACCGTTAATGCCTGTCAAGATGGGCAGTTCCATATCATATTTCGATGGTCCACCGGTGGTAAGCGCAGTTGGTTTTTGTGTTCACGACGGCAAATTGACCGAGCCTGTAGACTGTTTTGATCATCCCTGCTGGGATTATATCAGGGATAAAGTATCACGCAAGGCTCTCGATATGAGAGAACAGGGCTTTTCAGGTCCGGCAATGCTCCATTACTCCGAGCTCGAATACGGTGGTATTGTAAGTATCATGGAAAAACTGGAGAAAAAGTTTTCCTGCTGATATATGTCTTCTTTAACTAAACTTTTTCAGAACCGGCTCCCAGAGAACCTGCCGGACGATTAATCAGTTTCGGTTGTTTGGTGTTGATTTTTTTCAGTGGTCAGGTTAAAATAGAGCTATTGATGTGCACATTTATGTGCACATAGCAACAGGAGGCCTGACCATGAACAATTTTACTAGGTACGTAAATCCACACCTGGGTGAGATGCTTGAGAACATCAAACTTGATCAAAAGTATGTACGCGGTGAAGGTTGTCATCTATATGACGATCAGGGCAACCGTTATCTTGATTGCATCGCCGCTTACGGCGCCCTTCCTTTTGGACATAATCCAGAACCAATCTGGAAAGCTATCAATGACTACCGCGATTCCGGAGAACCTGGTTTCATTCAGCCTTCTGCCCTTGATGCGGCCGGGGAGCTGGCCCGCCGACTTATCGAAATTGCGCCGGAAGGTCTTGAATATGTAACTTTTACCAACAGCGGTGCCGAAGCAGTTGAAGCGGCGATCAAACTCTGTCGATCCGCCACCGGACGGCCGGGTATACTCGCAACCGAAAATAGTTTTCATGGAAAAACTTTAGGTGCTCTTTCGGCAACCGGCAATTCTGCCTATCAGGCGCCCTTTAATGCGCCGGCCGGGGATTTTAATCATATTCCGTTTGGTAATGTTGAAGCCCTGAAAGTTGCACTAATTGAAAAGACCGGCTATTACGCTGCTTTTATCGTCGAACCAATCCAGGGAGAAGGCGGCATTGTAGAACCGGAGGATGGTTATCTTGCTGAGATAAAAAAGATTTGTAATGAACATGGGGTACTGCTTGTATTTGATGAAGTTCAGACCGGCCTTGGTAGAACGGGTGCACTTTTTGCCTGCGAGAAGGAGGGTATTTCTCCCGATGTAATGGTCCTGGCTAAAGCCCTGGGCGGAGGAATCATGCCTGTCGGCGCCTGCCTGAGCACCGAAAAAGCATATACCGAAGATTTTGGGTTAAAACATTCATCCACCTTTGCCGGGAATTCCCTTGCCTGCCGGGTTGGCCTGCAGGTGATCGAAGAGCTTACTGCCGGTAACAGGTCTTTACTTAAAGAAGTTCAGGCTAAAGGTAAGCTGCTTAAGGAAGGTCTTCTCAAACTAAAAGACAAATATCCCCGGCTGATCAAAAAGATCCGCGGCCGGGGATTGATGCTTGGTATCGAGTTCTATATGGACCGTGAACATTTTTCGGGAAGCCTGCTGGGTGTGATGGCTGAACAGGAACTGCTGACCCCGGCAATTTCTTCATATCTTCTGAATGTGGAAAAAATCCGTGTGGCTCCTACCTTAAATGGAAATGCAGTTATCCGGATTGAGCCTCCCCTTGTAATAAGTGATGAACAATGTTTCCAGGCCCTGAACGGGCTTGATGCAATGCTTGGGGTTCTCAGCGAAGGCAGTACAGCGCGTTTTCTTTCCTACCTGGTAAGATCCGAACCAGGAGGTAATTTTCCGCAGTTTGTACCTTACCCGGCTGAAGCAATACGGCCGGGCAATACACCGGAAGAGGGCCGCTTTGCCTTTCTGATTCACGCTCTCGATCTGCAAAGTTATCATCAGTTTGACAATAGTCTGCTTGCCTTCAGCGAAGAAGAGTTGGCTGAATTAACCGGCAGGTTTGGTGATATGATAGAACCGTTTGTCGCCGGTCGAACCAGGATAAATTCAGCTGCAGGTAAAACTGCATACGGTGAATTTATCGGCCTGCCCCGCACTACGGAAGAATTTTTGCAAATGCCGCGCAGCCAGGCCTTAAGTGAACTTAAATCAGCAGTGGCCATCGCCCGGGAACGCGGAGCCAAAATAGTTGGTCTCGGTGCTTTCACCGCTGTAGCTTCTATGGGCGGGCTTTATCTGAAAAATGAGGGAGTGCCAATTACAACCGGTAACAGTTATACCGTGGTTTCAGCAGTTGATGCCGTTAATACCGCTACCGACAGGCTGTATATTGACCGATCAGAGATTACGGCAGCTATCGTCGGAGCAGCCGGATCAATCGGCAGAGGCATTTCGTTGCTGCTGTCCGAAACCGTTCCCCGCCTGATCCTGATCGGCAACCCGAATAATCAAACCTCCAGTGACAGACTTCAGCTTGTAGCAGCCGAAATTTACCGTTATCAATCTGCATTGCTGCGGCAGGGCCGAACCCTGAAACCTGGCAGCATGGGCCACCTGTTATCCGATTGCCCCGAATTGCCCGGCCCTGAAGCCCCGATGGATGCTTTTGAAAATTTTGTCGAAGGGGAAGGGAAGCGCAGGGGCTTGATCGAGTTTTCTACTGATATTGATGCCGTCCTGGCCAGGGCCGATGTTGTGATCAGCGCAACAAGTGCAACAGAAAAAGTTATTCATGCCGGTAACCTGAAGACAGGCGCGATCGTCTGCGATATATCCCGGCCTGCCAATGTGAGCGAAGAAGTCGATCAGGCCCGTCCCGATGTTCTGGTTATTGATGGTGGGGTTGTCGAAGTGCCGGGCCAACCCTCGCTCGGCTGGGACTTCGGTTTTGAAAAAGGTCTGGCCTATGCCTGTATGGCCGAAACGATGATGCTGGCCCTTGAACAGCGCTACAAACATTACAGTTTAGGTTCTTCGGGAGTCAACCTCGAAACAATTTTGCAGACCAGATACTGGGCAGTCGAGCATGGTTTTAAGCTGGCCAACTTCCGCAGTTTCAACCGCCCGCTAAGCGAAGAAAGCTGGCACAGACTGCTTAAAACCCGCAGCGAACTGGCCGCGGCTTATAAACTGTGTTAAAATAGTCAGGTGTTGACCTGGTGAAATATTTCTGGAAAGGGTGGTCGCAGTGGCGCAAAAGGCCGGGCAGGATAAGCCTGCAGATAACAAGGAATTCGTTAAAGAAATTACCCCCAAGGCGGTAGACTATTCGCAATGGTATATCGATGTAATTCTAAAAACAAAAATGATGGATTATGCCCCGATGAAAGGTTTTATGGCTATCCGGCCTTCAGGATATGCCCTCTGGGAAAAGATCCAGGAGCAGCTCGATCGACGTTTTAAGGATACTGGCCATCATAATGCATACTTTCCAATCTTTATACCCCAGAGCCTGCTGCAAAAAGAAGCCGATCATGTCGAAGGGTTTGCCCCTGAACTTGCCTGGGTGACCAAGGGCGGTAACGAGGTTTTAAACGAACCGCTGGCTGTTCGCCCGACATCTGAAGCCATTATCTGCGATTTTTATTCCCGCTGGGTCCAGTCCTGGCGTGATTTGCCAATCCTGATTAATCAGTGGTGCAACGTCGTCCGCTGGGAGCGTTCCACCCGTCCCTTCCTGCGTACTTCCGAATTCCTGTGGCAGGAGGGTCATACCTGCCATCGTACTGAAGAAGATGCAGAGGAAGAAACCCTTAAAATGCTCGAGGTATACCGCGAATTCTTGGAGACCGAAATGGCTATCCCGGCAATCGCCGGGCGTAAAACCGAGCGGGAAAAATTTGCCGGGGCGCTGCGGACCTATTGCGTTGAAGCTCTTATGACAGATGGGCGGGCCCTGCAGGCCGGTACATCCCATAACCTGGGCCAGCATTTTGCTAAAGTTTTCGATATCACTTTCCTGGATCAGGATGACCAATTAAAACATGTCTGGCAGACATCCTGGGGAGTTTCAACCAGGTTAATCGGGGCTTTAATCATGGTTCATGGAGATGATCGCGGATTAGTCCTGCCTCCCCGTATGGCTCCGATCCAGGTTGTCATTGTCCCAATTTTAAGCAAAAAAGAAAGGGAGCGCGTTCTGGAATCTGTCCGTACGTTGGAGGGACAGCTGAAAGGAACCGTCCGCATTAAACTCGACGAACGTGAAGAGTATTCACCCGGTTGGAAGTTTAATGACTGGGAAATGCGGGGTGTACCGATTCGCATTGAAATGGGGCCCAGGGATCTTGACAAGGGCCAGGTTGTGCTGGTGCGCCGGGATACGGGTGAAAAAGAATTTATTCCCCGTGATAAGCTGCCCGAACGTTTACCACAGCTGCTGGAAAAAATTCAGAATGATATGCTTCAGCGGGCACTGAAGTTCCGTGAAAAAAATACCCGCCGTGGTTCAGATTACGAAGAATTCAAGAAAATTATGGAGAATGAGCGGGGCTTTTTTCTCGCATCCTGGTGTGGCGACAACTCCTGTGAAGAAAAGATTAAGAATGATACGAAGGCTACAATTCGCTGCCTCCCCTTTGACAAGAAAACCGAGGATGAAAAGTGTTTCGCTTGCGGTAGCAAAGCGGCCGAAGCGGCTTACTTTGCCAGGGCTTATTAATTCAGATCAACGCAGAGGGATTATTTAACATGAATACCAGGGGAGACAATCAGAAGGCCGGGGGATGGTTTCAGTAGAGAAAAAAGCGCTTCGTAAAACAATCATCAGCTTGCGTGATCAACTTTCACCGCAGGATATAACGGATAAAAGCAGCCTGATTGCCGACGGTCTTTACAATCTGAAAGCTTACCGGGATGCCGGGGCGGTTATGTTTTTCATCACATTCGGCACCGAGGTTGATACCAGGCCAATGGTCGAAGAAACAATTAACCGGGGTAAGCTGGCGCTTGCTCCGAAAGCCTTACCTGAAAGCCGCGAGCTGATTCCTTCCCGGATTCTCGATTGGGAGCGGGACCTGGTTCCCGGTGCCTATAATATTCCGGAACCGGATGAAAACACACTCCGTCCTGTTAAGCCGGAAACCATAGATCTCTTAATCGTACCCGGGGTTGCCTTTGATTTAAAGGGCAACCGCCTCGGTTACGGAGGCGGTTACTATGACCGGTTTTTTCCCCTTTTAAATAAACAAACTCCCCTGGTTGCACTGGTTTTCGATTTGCAAATTCTCCCTGAATTACCCGTTGATGAATGGGACCGCAGGGTGGATATTATAATCACTGAAAAAAGAGTAATAAGCTGCAGAAAATGAATAAGCTTACTGTTTTATTGTTTTTATCTTATTTCAGGGTTGAAAAAACCTTGGAAAAGCATGTCCATAATTGTATTGGTAATATGTTCCAGGTTATCCTCATGCTCGTTTACAACTTCCCAGATGAATCGATCTACCAGGAGTATATATGCCTTGGCGCCAACCTGGATATCAAAATCTTTTGCCAGCCCTTTTTCCTGGGAATAGGCAAAGGAGCGAGCTGAGCTTTTTATAAACTGATCAATGATATTTTGCCAGTGAGCGGCAATCGATGGTGATTGTCCGAGTGCCTCCTGGTATACTTTCATAATCGGGCGGTGCTGTTCGGATAAACGGAATGAAGTTAATACCAGTTCATAATAGGCATTACGTGTTTCTTCAAGGGTTTCCGGGGCAAAAGGGACTTCCAGCAGGTTGTAGAATTCGTCAAGCACATTGTCAACGACCTTGTTCAGGATATCATCTTTACCTTTGAAATGGCTGTATACAGTGCCGTAACCAACTTTAGCCTGTTGGCTGATTTTAGCAATGGTTGTTTTTGCGTATCCTTCACTGAGAAATACTTCCAATGCAGTGTCCAGTATTAATTTGCGTGTAATTCTGCTGCGCAGGTAGCGACGTGGTCTCCTTGAGGTATTATTTTCCACAGGTAAAACGACCTCCTTAAACATTTTTTGAAAAACCATCAAACCGTGGCGACATTATATCATTTTATTAAAATATTTGCAAAGCTTAATTTTAAACAAAAAACGTTTTAATAAGCAGAAAAAATCTCCTTTTGCATTTCATTCATTGATTTAGTAATATAAAACAGTAATCTTGAAAGAGGGTTCGGTAACAGGTCTTCTAAAGGAGAAGCTATGGGCATTTTCGCCATCGGAGATTTACACCTCTCCCAGCAGCAGGAGAAGCCAATGGATATATTCGGGTCCGATTGGGAGAACCATGCTGTAAAAATCAAAGAAAACTGGAACCGTACCGTTGGAGAAAACGATCTCGTTATTGTTGCCGGTGATATTTCATGGGCCATGTATCTTGCCGATGCACTTCCTGATTTACAGTGGTTGGCTGAGCTTAAAGGGACAAAGCTTATGATCAGGGGTAATCATGATTACTGGTGGAACTCAATCGGTAAAGTCCGATCTCAACTGCCATCTTCGCTTTATGCTTTGCAGAATGATCACTTTTCCTGGGAAAAAAGTGTGGTTTGCGGTGCCAGGGGATGGATCTGCCCCGGAGAAGAAGGCTTCGATAACGAACAAGATCAAAAGCTGTATCAAAGGGAGGTCCAGCGTCTCAGGCTCTCTCTGGAAAGTGCAACCCGGGGTGGTTTTTCCGAAATTATCGTTGCTCTTCATTTTCCGCCGTATAACAGGAAAGGACAGCCCAGTGCATTTACGAGGTTGCTTGAAGAATATAAAGTAAAAATCTGTGTATTTGGACATATCCATGACAGCGGAAGGGAAAATATCTGCCAGGGCATAAGAAATGGAGTTGAGTATCGTTTTGTAGCTGCTGACGGAATCGGCTTTACCCCTCTCAGGCTGGTGTGAACTTTTTGTTTTCAGGGCAGGATTGAGGCAACAAAAAGAGTATTAGTAAACTGGAAGTGTATGTGAATTATTATTGAACAGGAGGATCGGCAATTTGAGCACTGAAGCTGCAACTGCAGAAGTAATTAACAAGGAAATTGATTTAAGCGAGGTCGATTCTATAGTTGAGCCTTACCTGGGCAAAAAAGAAATGGTTATACCGGTATTACAAAAAGTGCAGGACCATTTCGGTTACCTGCCGCGTGCCGCCATGGAACAGGTATCACAAAGGATGCGCATACCTCTCAGCCGGCTCTACGGTATAGCCACTTTTTATGCCCAGTTTAAAATGAAGCCGCGGGGCCGGTATATTATCAGGGTTTGTAAAGGAACAGCCTGTCATATACAGGGGAGCCCCAAGATCGCCGGCCGGATCGAAGAGCTTCTGGGTATCGAAAGCGGGGAAACTACCGAAGACCTGCGTTTTACACTCGAAGAGGTTGCCTGTATCGGGGCCTGTGCCCTGGCCCCGGTTATTATGATCAACGACGATCCGCACGGTCGGCTGACCCTGGATAAAATAGAAGAAATTCTTGACAGTTACGAATAAATGAATTGTGGGAGGTAGCCTGATGGAAAGGTTTATTGATCATTGCTGTGAAAAATGTACCCATACTAAATCAACGCCCTGTAAAGATTTTATCGCCTGTTGTGTTGAAGGACCGATCTGTCATCAGAACCGGTCCTGTGAAGACAGCAGGAAGGCGATCATTGATAAAGTAGCCATTAACGGACAATTTGTAATCTGCTAATGAAAAGTTCCGGAAGAGGGAGGTAAATAAATTGTATGAGAAGCACCTTATGATTTGTGGAGCCACGGGCTGCCTGTCTTCAGGGTCTCACTTGGTTGAGGCAGCCCTGATTGAAGAGCTTGATAAACAGGGGATTAAGGATAAATACCGCCTGGTCATGGGTGGTTGCCCCGGTTTTTGTGAAGTGGGCCCGATTATTGTTATCTACCCTGACGAAGTTTTTTACTGCCGCCTGAAACCAAAGGATATGGCTGAACTGGTTGAAAAGCATTTGGTCGGTGGCGAAATAGTCGAACGGCTTCTGTACAAGGGTCCTGATGTCGATGCGCCGGCCCGTTTTTATGATACGATACCTTTCTATCACAAGCAAAAATTTAATGTTTTACGAAACAGCGGTATTATAGATCCGGAGAGTATAGATGAATATATCATGCGCGGTGGCTATCGTGCTTTTACACGGGCCATGGACATGGATCCGGCCTTAATCTGTGAAGAAGTTAAGCAGTCAGGTTTACGTGGGCGGGGTGGAGCCGGTTTTTCAACCGGCTTGAAATGGGAATTTACCAGTAAAGCACCCGGCCCAAAAAAATATGTTGTCTGTAATGCTGATGAAGGCGACCCGGGAGCATTTATGGACCGCAGTATTCTTGAAGGAGATCCCCATGCTATCCTGGAAGGGATGCTGATCTGCGGGAAGGCTATAGGTGCAGATGAGGGCTATATTTACTGCCGGGCTGAATACCCGCTTGCTATAAAAAGGCTTAAGATTGCCATAGAGAAAGCTGAGCTGTACGGTCTGCTTGGAGAAAACATTTTAGGTTATGATTTTAACTTCAAAATAAACATTAAAGAGGGGGCCGGCGCATTTGTCTGTGGAGAAGAAACAGCCCTGCTGGCTTCGATTGAAGGTAAAAGAGGCATGCCACGCCCCCGCCCGCCTTTTCCGGCTCAATCCGGCCTCTTCGGCAAACCGACTACAATCAATAATGTGGAAACCCTCGCTAATATACCCCTTATTGTTAAAGAGGGTGGTGCAGCGGAGTTTGCCAAAGTCGGCACCGAGGGAAGCAAAGGGACAAAGGTATTTGCCCTGGCCGGCAAGATTCGCAACACCGGTTTATGCGAGGTTCCCATGGGTATAACCATCAGGGAGATAATCTACGATGTTGGCGGAGGGATTAAAGGCGGACGTGAATTTAAGGCTGTTCAGGCCGGCGGACCGTCAGGAGGCTGCATACCGGCAGAACAGCTTGACTTGCCGATAGATTATGACTCACTGAACCAGGCCGGAGCAATTATGGGTTCGGGAGGCCTGGTGGTAATGGACGAGCGGACCTGCATGGTAGATCTGGCCCGTTATTTTTTAAGCTTTACCCAAAAAGAATCCTGTGGCAAGTGCACTCCCTGCCGGGAAGGCACAAAGCGCATGCTGGAAATATTAAACCGCATTGCCGAGGGGTTCGGCAAGCCGGAGGATCTGGATACACTCGACAGCCTGGCCATAAGCATTAAAGACAGTTCCCTTTGCGGGCTTGGGCAGACCTGTCCCAACCCTGTCCTCAGCACTATTCGTTATTTCCGTAATGAATATGAAGAACATATTATCGATCATTACTGCCGGGCAGGCGTCTGCAAGGAGCTGTTTAATTTAAGGATTGACGAGGAAAAGTGTACCGGCTGTACTGCCTGTGTGCGGGCCTGCCCCGTGGATGCAATCAGGGGCGAGAAGAAAGAACCCCATGAAATTATACAGGAATTGTGCACCCGCTGCGGAAGCTGTGTGGAAAAATGCCGGCAGGACTGTATAATGATTACTCCGGTTGGGAGGAAAGCCGATGTCAGCAATTAACATTACTATCGATGGAATAGAGATCGGAGTGGATCCGGGAACTACCATATTAGAGGCTGCCCGTCAGCTGGGCATAGATATACCAACTTTTTGCTACGACCCGGAATTGGCTCCAAACGGAGCCTGCAGAATCTGCGTGGTAGAGGTTGAAAACGCCCGGAGCCTGATTGCTTCCTGTGTCGCTCCCGCGGGACCGGGGATGATCATTCAAACCGAATCTGAAAGAGTTATCAAGGCCCGCAAAGGCATATTAAGTTTGCTTATAGCCAACCACCCCCTGGATTGTATAACCTGTGAAAGAACCGGTTCCTGTAAACTGCAGGATTACTGTTACCGCTATGGTGTTGCCGAAAGCGAGTTTAGCGGAGAAGTCAAGAGGCTGCCCTATGATGATACCAATGCATTCTTTGTCCGTGATATGAATAAATGTATTCTCTGCGGAATCTGTGTCGGTAAGTGCCAGGAAGTTGTCGGTGCAGGAGCAATCGATTTTACCAGGCGGGGCTTTATATCAAATGTTGGCCCGCCATTTGAAGATTCTATTGAAGATTCAACCTGTGTTTTCTGCGGGCTCTGTATAGATAACTGCCCGGTCGGGGCCCTGATTCCCAAACATGGTATTGGGCTGGGACGCCCATGGCAATTCGAGTGTGTCAGGACTGTTTGCCCTTACTGCAGTGTTGGCTGTAATCTATATCTGCATGTTAAAGATAATGATCTGATCGGAGTCAGTCCTGTTGAAAATAACCCTGTTAACCGTGGTCAACTCTGTATCAGGGGCAAGTTCGGTTGGGATTACCTGAAAAGCGGTGACCGCCTGAAAGCCCCGCTGGTCAAGTCAAACGGAGTATTTGTTGAAGTCAGCTGGGAAGAGGCTCTCGGGCTGATAGCCGACAACTTTGAAGAAATAAGGAGCCGCTATGGCGTAGATGCCTTGATGGGGCTCTGTTCACCGAAAACAACCAATGAAGAAAGTTACCTCTTCCAGAAATTAATCCGTTCCCTGGGCACAAACAATGTGGATAGTTATACCCGTCATTGTCATGCTCCCATGGTAGATGGAATGATGGAATCCTTTGGCAGTGCAGCCACGACAAATAGTATTGAAGAGCTTTCCACAACAGGAGCGGTTTTTATTGTCTGCGCAAATCCTTATGAAAGCCATCCCATAATCAGCAACCGGGTTCGAGAAGCGGTTGCGGGAGGAGCAAAGCTGATAATTGCTGAGCCTGAACCGATCCAACTCGTAGAAATTGCTCATCATTACCTCTCTCTCAAACCGGGCAGTGCCATTGCCCTAATCAATGCCATGGCCCACATTATTCTTGAGGAAGGGCTGCAGGACCAGGCCTTCATTGATAAGCGCACGGAGGGGTTTGACTTATTCAAGACGTCAATTACAAAATATACCCCGCATTATGCTGCTGAACTCACCGGGGTTTCGGAGGAAGAACTGCGCTGTGCAGCCCGTGATTTTGCTGCAGCAAAGAATGCAGCTATTATATCGTCAGCAGGCGGCGATAAATACACCGAAAATGACGGACTCGTTTTAGCGCTGGCCAACCTGGCCCTGCTAACCGGCAACCTGGGTAAAGAATCGGCCGGATTATACCTGCCTTATGGTGAAAACAACCTGCAGGGAATATCCGATATGGGCGTCCTGCCGGCAGTTTTAACCGGTTATCAATCGTTAAAAGATAAAGCGGTTCGCGATAAATTTGAACAGGCCTGGGGGGTAACAATCAGTGAGGCCCCCGGCCAAACTGCGGCTGAAGTATTCGAAAGCACAGAAAAATCAACAGTTAAATCAATGTATATTTTGGATGAAAACCCGGTATACTGCAGCGGTGTAAGTTCGGAAACAGCAGATTTTTTGAACAACCTGGAGTTTCTGGTTGTGCAGGATATTTTTATGACCGAAACCGCTGCCCTGGCGGATGTTGTACTGCCTGCCGCCGCTTTTGCCGAACAACTGGGCACTTATACCAATATGGAAAGACGTGTCCAACTTGGCCAACCGGCCATGGAACCACCTGGAGAAGCCTATCCCGGTTGGGCTATTATAGCTGAATTGGCAGGCTGGCTGGGATTTGAATGGAACTATGATGGGCCTGAAGAAATATTTAAAGAGATCGCATCACTAACTCCGCAGTACAGCGGCATATCCTATGAACGTCTTCTCGATCAGGGTCTTCAGTGGCCCTGTCCTGAAGAAGACCATCCCGGAAAAAGATTTTTATTCGACGGGCGTTTCAGCCGCGGGCTGGGCAAATTTACAGCAGTTGAATACAAGGTCTCCGAGGAGCTGACAAATGAACGTCAGACGCTGGAAATTAGGCAGGATCATAGCACCTGCCGATGTCAGAGCGATAGTATGGTCAGTCGCTCAGTAATCGGCAATTTTAAAAACGTTTCCGGGTTAAAGCCTGCTGGAAACTAACAACAGGCTAAAGCCGGGGTAAAAAAGGATTTTTGAATAAATATGGAAAAAGCGGTCCGGAAACAGATAATCAGGGTTAGCCGGGGCCCGGATGGCGGGCGGGAAGAGCTTCAGGACCTGGTAATAGTTGAAGCTCCTGTAACCATTTATGTTAACGGCAGGGAACTGGTAACATTACTGTGCAGCCCGGAGAAAACCGACTGCCTGGCCCTGGGATTTCTTCGCTCTGAAGGTCTGATTACTTCGACTGATGATCTCAGTTCAGTCCGGGTTAAGGAAAAAGAAGGCCTGGTTGAAATAGAGCTTAAAAACGAAACCGGCCTGGCCGAAAAGCTGTACGGTAAAAGAACTGTAACTTCGGGCTGTGGCAAAGGGACCCTTTTTTTCAATGTGCTGGACTCGCTGCGCAGCCGGCCGCTTACCGGTAAACAAAAAATTAAGGCCGCTGAAATTCTGGCCCTGATCGGCTCACTGCAGAATAAGGCGGAATTATTTAAGTCTACCGGTGGTGTACACAGTGCAGCTATTGCTGATCGGGAAAACATTCTTTATTTCCATGAAGATATTGGCAGGCATAATGCCATTGATAAAATTATCGGTGAATGTCTCCTGGCTGGATTAGCTACCGGGGATAAAATTATTATTACAAGTGGCCGATTGAGCTCGGAAATATTATTAAAAGCGGCCAAGCTGGAAATACAAATGCTCATTTCCCGGGCCGCCCCGACTTCACTTTGCATTGAACTGGCTGAAAACTTAAATATCACCCTGGTCGGTTTTGCCAGGGGTAAACGGTTTAATATTTACAGCCACCAGTGGAGAATTGAAAACTTCTGACCAGTCAGCTTTTCCTGCCATAAAAGATTTTATTGCAGGATTTTCAGGAAGTTACATGCCTGCGCAGCGCTTTCTTGTCATCAACCAGTTTTTTATCAAGGTGAAGCTTTCTGGCACTTACATTAACTTCGTCCAGGTACAAGCCGGTCTGGTATTCTATCCCTTCCTTGACTGTTTGCTGAACTTCACGTAGAAGGGTATCTAATTTCATGCCCGGTATATGGGCCAAGTCGATTTCCAGGTCAATGTTTATAACTACTTGTTTACTTCCATTTTCCAAATCAACATGTATTACCTTGTAAACGCCCGGTATTTTAGAGATTATATATTCTACCAGTTCTGTGATCACGTGCTCGGCAATAAAAAAGCTGCCCAGGGTACTGAAAACAGGCCTGACTACGGAACGTTCAACCGGGGCACCTTCAGGCAGGGAAGAAGGAAAGCTGAAAAATGAACGAAGTGGATCGATTATATAACCGGGAAATTCCTTTTTAATCGCAAAGGTGGGCAGTGGTATAACATGACGGTTTTCCTTTGCCCTTAAAGTAAGAGCAGCTTTAATAGAATCGGGATCGGAAACTTCTTCGATGGTATAATAATGTGCAGGTTTGGGCAGCCCCAGGTTCTCCGCAATGAGGTCTGCCATCCGCCTTGAGGTGCTTATAATCAATAAACGCCCCGGCTTGATTTCAGATAACTTGTCCTTTACCTGCCGGGCATGATCGGGATTTTTGAAGATTGCTCTCTTTATTGCTCCAAAGCGGGTATTTTCCCTTTTTGCCGAGCGGCCTGCCAGGTTTATATTGCCTTTTATCAATAGGCCGTCATCGATTATGTATTCGATACTGTACTGCCTGGCGATGACCGGGGCCCGGTGGCTCTTACCCGTCCCGCTGTGTCCGATTAGCGCATATATTTCCATTTAACCACTTCCATAACTGCAAATATTCCGGTACTTGCGCCCGGTAGCAAAACTGTTTTATTATTATAGCACAATCTGAAGAAGTGAATTGGAGAATCAAGTGATAATAATAACAGCTCCACCTGAAAAATTTTCCGGCGAATTAAATATTCCCGGTGATAAATCAATTACCCACCGAGCCGCGATGCTCGGGGCGCTGGCCCGGGGGATTACCGAAATTCATGGGTATCTCAATGCAGAAGACTGCCGGTCAACTTTCAGCTGTCTGAAATCCCTGGGGGTTAAAATCAATACCAGGGGGGGGCGGCTTTTCGTAGAAGGAAGGAATATGGCCTTAAAAAGTCCATCACATCCCCTTGAGGCTGGAAATTCAGGCACAACGGCCAGGCTTCTGCTTGGCATATTGGCCGGTCAGCCTTTTAGCGCTACTATCACCGGTGACCAATCTCTCCGGAAACGGCCGATGAAACGGGTTGTTGAGCCGCTGCGATTAATGGGTGCCTCTATTACAGCAGAAAACGATGACGATTACCTTCCTCTTACCATCAATGGAGCAAACCTTCAACCTCTGGATTATGAGTCCCCCCGGGCCAGTGCACAGGTTAAATCGGCAATCTTATTGGCCGGCTTGTATACTGAAGGCATTACCACAGTTGAAGAGCCTTACAGAAGCCGCAATCACACTGAGTTAATGCTCTCCCGTTTCGGAGCGTCTGTCAAAATTGAGGGTTGTAAAGTTGCCCTGCAAGGCAGGCCGATTTTGCATGGAACTCAAATCAATATCCCCGGGGATATTTCTACTGCCGCATTTTTCATGGTTGCTGCGGCGATTATGCCCGGCTCGGAATTGCTTCTTAAAAATGTCGGTGTTAACCCCACACGTAGCGGCATTATTGATATCCTTAATACAATGGGAGCTGAAATTGAGCTGCAGAATAAACGTGACTGGGGTGGGGAACCGGCTGCAGATATTTTAGTCAGGGGAGGAAGCCGATTAAAAGCTGCATCTCTCAGCGGTGAAATAATTCCCCTGCTTATCGACGAAATACCGATATTGGCAGTCGCGGCGTCAGTCGCCGAAGGTAAAACTGTGATCAGCGGCGCTTCAGAATTAAGGGTCAAAGAGTCGGACCGTATTTCCGCCCTTTCCGGGCAGTTGATTAAGCTGGGTGCAGCTGTGGAAGAAACTGAAGACGGACTGATTATTGAAGGTAAAAATGTACTCCGGGGTGCTGAAGTAGAAAGCTATGGAGACCACCGCATTGCCATGTCGCTTGCTGTTGCCGGGTTGGTGGCTAAGGGAGAAACAGTCATACACGGTGCAGAAGCAATAAATATTTCTTATCCCGGATTTATGCCCGCTCTTCGCTCCCTGACCAAATAGCCAGCGAAATTGACGCTTTAACTCTCCTATGTTAAAATATGGTTGCTTTTTCCGCTTACCTTCGTACCCAAATAATCAGTATGGCAGATGAGGAGAAAATGATGGTCCTGCCCGTATATTCATACGCAGAATATAAGAAAAATCATCCTTTGATCAGCTTGAATGATTATCTAAAGGAGCGGGAGCAGGTTCTGAAAATAATTGAAGATGTTCGCCATAACGGTGATAATGCCCTGATAAAATATGCCCTGGAATTTGATCGGGCTGAACTCTCAAAATTGCAGGTGACCGCAGAAGATCTTGCCGCAGCAGCCCGCTCAGTTGAACCATATTTATTGGAAGCCATTCGTGGGGCGAAAGAAAATATTGAGCGATTCCACCGCCGCCAGGTTGAACAGGACTGGTGGGAAAGCGGACCGGGCCGGCTGGCAGGACAGCGCTTCATACCGCTGCAATCAGTCGGAGCTTACATTCCGGGCGGAACAGCGGCTTACCCATCATCTGTTTTGATGACCGTTGTTCCGGCACAGGTTGCCGGCGTGAAAGAGATATATATCTGCACCCCCCCGGGTAGCGATGGTTCAGTTAACCCCCTGACCCTTGCCGCTGCTCATGAAGCCGGAGCAAAAGCAGTCTACATGGCCGGTGGAGCCCAGGCGATTGCAGCGATGGCTTATGGCACAGAAACCATTCCAGCGGTGCAGAAAATAGTCGGCCCCGGTAATATCTATGTAACACTGGCTAAAAAAGAAGTTTTCGGAGAGGTCGGCATTGATATGCTGGCCGGCCCCAGTGAAATAGTAATTGTTGCTGATCAGGCGGCCAGGCCGTCTTTTATTGCTGCCGACCTTTTATCGCAGGCTGAGCATGATCCTCTTTCCCGTTCAATATTAATTACCACATCCGAAGAACTGGCTTTTTCGGTTGCCGAACATCTTGAAGAGCAGCTGGCCACGCTGCCGAGAAAAAATATAGCAGAACAATCTCTTAAAAAACAGGGTGCAGTTATCCTGGTATCCAGCCTGGATGATGCCTGGCCGATTGTTAACGAACTGGCCCCCGAACACCTCGAACTGCATATTGAAGAAGCCTGGCGATATATTGATTCTGTAAGAAGTGCCGGTGCCGTGTTTGTCGGTTCATTTACCCCGGAATCGCTTGGGGATTACTGGGCGGGTTCGAACCATGTATTACCCACGGCAGCTGCAGCCCGTTATACATCGGCCCTGGGGGTGGCTGATTATATCAAACGTTCTCACGTTCTCTGTTATTCCAGCCATGCTTTAGAGCAGGCAGCGCCGCAAATAGCTGCACTGGCCAGGGCCGAGGGCCTTGAAGCTCATGCCAGGGCAGTGTTAATAAGGAGGCAGATCAATGAATCGTCAGGCAAGAGTCGAACGTAAAACTGCTGAAACTGCAGTAATTCTTGATTTAAAACTTGACGGGACCGGTCAGGCAGAATTGAAAACCGGACTGCCATTTTTTGAACATATGCTTAACCTGTGGTGCCGCCACGGGTTCTTTGACCTGGCCATTAGAGCCGAAGGCGACATTGAAGTCGATCTCCATCACCTGGTTGAAGATATAGGTATATGTCTTGGCCGGGCCTGGCAGGAAGCATTGGGTAATAAAGACGGGATCAGGAGATACGGTTTTAGCGCTGTACCGATGGACGAAGCACTGGTTACTGCAGCAGCCGATCTTTCCGGTCGCCCCTGGCTTCATTATAATATTTTGCTTTCTCCCGGACTGGTGGGAACGATGGATCCGGAGTTATTCAGGGAATTCTGGCAGGCCTTTGTAAATGAAGGGCGTTTTAACCTGCACCTGGACATGAATCACGGCCAGAATAAGCATCATATCATTGAAGCATCTTACAAGGCCGCCGGCAGGGCATTGAACGAAGCATCTTCATTAATGGACGGGTACCATGGTATCCTTTCGACCAAGGGAAAATTAGAATGAGGTGACACATATGCTGGTTATACCAGCCATCGATTTGCACCGTGGCCGCTGCGTCCGCCTTTATCAGGGTAATCCTGAGCGCGAAACTGTTTATGGGAACAATCCCGTCGAGGTAGCCCGCCAGTGGGAGCAGCTGGGTGCAAAAATGCTTCACCTTGTCGATCTTGACGGGGCTTTTACCGGGCATTCCAAAAATGCGAAGGTTATCTGCTCCATCGGTGAAGAAGTGCATATACCCCTGCAGCTGGGCGGTGGTATAAGATCCGCAGAAGCAGTTGAAAAGGCCATTTCTGCAGGTGTATCAAGAGTAATTCTCGGAACTATTGCCATAGAGCAGCCTAAACTGGCCCGACAAATTGTGGATGAATATGGTGAAAGGATAATTGTCGGTATTGACGCCCGTGATGATATGGTTGCCGTTAAAGGCTGGACTGAATTTTCTGCAGTCAAAACGGTCGAGCTGGCTTTACGCATTGAGCAGTGGGGTGTTAAAGAGATTATTTATACCGATATCAAAAAAGACGGAACCATGCAGGGGCCTGATATGACCGGTCTTGAAGATATTCTGCAAAAGACATCCCTGCAGGTAATTATGTCTGGCGGGATATCTTCAATAGAAGATCTGGTTTCCCTAAAACCTTACAGCAGCCGGGTTAGTGGTGTGATTATCGGAAAAGCCTTATATTCTAACCAGATTACATTGCCGGATGCCATGGCGATATTTAATTGAAATACAGGGGGAGCAAAATTTGGACTTCATTATTAGTGATTGCGGAGATTTGGAGGAGAGAACGTGAAAGACGATATTGAAAACCGGAAGTTGGACCCACTGGAAACAGAAAAGCTTAAATATGATCAAAATGGCCTTGTTCCTGCTGTTATCCAGGATTATAGAAACAATGTGGTCCTCATGGTCGGGTACATGAACGAAGAGGCGGTAAAACGGACAATAAAAGAAGGGAAAGTCTGTTTCTGGAGCCGCAGCCGCCAGGAATACTGGGTTAAAGGAGAAACTTCAGGGAACTTTTTCGAGGTACGGTCAATATATGCCGATTGCGATGCCGATACCCTCCTGGTGAAGGTTATTCCTCTCGGCCCGGGTCTGGCATGTCACACCGGGCGCTATTCCTGTTTTTTCAATACCCTGGACGGTTTTAATCTGCAGGAGGAGAAAAATGGTTGACTATCATCTGCATACCTCCCGATGCTGCCATGCCGTTGGAACAATGGATGAATACCTGGCTGAAGCAGAACTCAAAAAGATCAGGGAAATCGGTTTTGCCGATCACTTCCCCCTGGGGCTGCTTGACTATAACCCGCGCGTTCAGGTTACGATGAATCCCGGGGAATTGGATGAATATATCCTGCAGGTAGAAAATCTGAAAAAACTTAGCAACAGAGTTAAGATTAAGCTGGGAATTGAGATAGACTATTTACCCGGTACTGAAGATAAATTAGGCAAACTTCTCAAAGAATACAGTTTTGATTTTGTTATCGGTTCAATCCATTTCATGGATGACTGGGATTTTACCCATCCTGTTTATGCAGACACCTATAAAGATCGTGATTTAAACCGTCTTTACGAAACTTATTTTGATCTGGTCTGGAATCTTTGTCACAGTGGCCTTATAGATATAATAGGCCACATTGATGTAATTAAAAAATTTGGATACAGACCGAGCGTTGATCTGGAGCCGCTCTGGGAGCAAACTGCCCGTATTCTGAAGCAGACCGATACATGTATGGAACTTAATACCGCCGGGCGGGATGCACCGGTGGGAGAGTTCTATCCGGAGAAGCTGCTTATCGAAAAATGTTTCAAAGAAGGGGTTTCAGTAACCCTGGGTTCTGATGCTCACGGGCCGCAGCAGGTCGGAAGATATTTTGAAGAAGCTCTTCAAACGCTAAAAGAGGCAGGCTACCGCGAACTCACTGTTTTCGAAAAACGGATTAAATCCAGTCTGCCTTTAGATTAAAGAGGAGGATTTCATTGACGAAGCTCCATCAGGATCGGATTGATACGCCAAAAGGCGTTTTTTTGATTCGATTCAGCAGCAGAGGTATTTATGAAATATGCTTTCCCGGTTCAAGAACAGATCTGGGTTATCCTCCATGCAGCCTGCCCTGGACCGGGTTCGCCGGTGATCTCCATTGCTACCTGTCAGGGAAAAAAGTAGACTGGGCAGGTTACCCCCTTGATCAAAGCGGTTACCGGCCTTTTACGGCCAGGCTGCTTGAAGAAGTTAGCAATATTCCATATGGGCAGGTCTGTACATACCGGGAAGCAGCCGAACGAGCCGGATCACCCCTGGCCTGGCGAGCGGCGGGGCAGGCTCTGAAAGTCAATCGCCATCCTGTAATAGTACCCTGTCACCGGGTTGTAGGAAGTAATAACAGGATCGGTGGATTCAGCGGTCCCCCCGGTTGGAAACAGATGCTTCTTGAACTGGAAGGTGTACTCATTTAACATAATAGAAGAGTCTTCTTCCGAAGCCACCCCTGTCAGGTATTCTGAATGGCAGGAGCCGGTGTGGTACGCTTCATGATCTTTAAACTGAAGGAGTTTTTAAATGCGTTACTTATCCGGCGGTGAATCGCACGGGCCTTGTTTAAGCGGTATAATCGATGGTTTGCCGGCAGGTCTCGAACTGAATATAGACGACATCAATAAACAATTAGGGCGCCGTCAGATTGGTTACGGCAGAGGCGCCAGGATGGCTATTGAAAAAGATCAGGTTCAAATTCTTTCAGGGCTGCGTTTTAGGCGGACTATAGGCAGCCCGCTAACCCTTCAGATCAAAAACCGCGATTGGGAAAATTGGCGGGAAATTATGGCACCGGAAGGTTTCGAACCGCAGGATGCAGTTTTACAGACCCGGCCCCGTCCCGGGCATGCCGACCTGGCCGGCGGTCTGAAATATAACCATGAAGACCTGCGGATGATTTTAGAACGCTCCAGCGCCCGGGAGACAGCTATGAGGGTGGCTGTAGGCAGTGTGGGCCGCATTTTACTTGAGAAATTCCGGGTTCGTTTTTACAGCCATATTGTCAGTATCGGTTCGGTTGATACTGCTCTTGACAGCAGTGAACTGCCTGACTTATTTGATCAAATTGAAAAATCACCTTTGCGCTGTGCTGATCCAATCGCAGAAAAGGATATGCGGAAAGAGATTGATAAAGCAAAAAATGATGGAGATACCCTGGGCGGAATTATGGAGATCGTAGTCACCGGCCTGCCTCCTGGTTTGGGCAGTCATGTGCATTGGGATCTTCGCCTCGACGGACGCCTCGCCGGGGCCATTGCAAGTATCCAGGGTATCAAAGGCGTCGAAATCGGGACCGGGTTTAAAAGCGCCCGGCTGCGGGGATCACAATTACATGATCCAATTGTTCGGGAAGATGGTTCCGGTATAGTTCGCCCATCCAACCGGGCGGGAGGCCTGGAGGGGGGAATTACTAACGGCCAGCCTTTGATCCTCAGGGCTGCCATGAAGCCAATCCCTACCCTGGCTGATCCCCTGCCCAGCATTGACTGGAATACAGGCCTGGCTTCACATGGAGCTACTGAAAGATCCGATGTCTGCGCTGTTCCCGCTGCCGCAGTGGTTGCAGAAGCAGTCGCTGCCTGGGAGCTGGCAGTATCTTTTCGGGAAAAATTTGCAGGAGACTATATCGAAGAAGTTGAAGCCGCCTACCAATTCTATATGGAGCAGGTAAACAGGCGGTTGAGGTAAGAGGAGGTTTTTATGGCACGACGGGAAATCACAGTTAAATCAACCGGCTTTGCTTACAGGGTGCTGATCGAAGAAGGCGTATTGGCTAACCTCGGCAAGTCTTTGCGTCTCCTCTTTCCATCAACTAGAACACTGCTGGTCAGCGATAGGAGAGTCTTTACCCTCTACGGTGATCAAGCATTAAAAACCTTAAAGCAAGAGATGTGGCAGGTCGGTACATTTTTAATCAGGCCGGGTGAAAGATCTAAGACTCTGAGTACTGCTTCCCGCTTATTTGATGCCGCCGTTGAAACAGGTCTCGATCGCAACTCGCCAATAATTGCTCTTGGCGGTGGGGTAGTCGGCGATCTGGCCGGCTTCGCCGCGGCTACTTATATGCGTGGGGTACCCCTGGTCATGGTTCCCACCTCACTATTAGCCCAGGTTGACAGCAGCGTCGGTGGGAAGGTTGCTGTGAACCATCCCCGTGGAAAGAATATAATTGGCGCTATTTACCCACCACGGATTGTGCTGATCGACCCGCCGGTTCTAAACACCCTTCCGAAACGGCAGCTGCGGGCCGGCCTGGCCGAGGTGATCAAGTACGGCATCATTGAAGACAGCTCGTTTTTCAGATTGCTGGAAGAAAATTTAGATCATTTATTAGATGGCGATAATTGTTTTCTTGCTGAAGCGGTGCAAAGATCCCTTCAATCAAAAGCCAGGGTTGTCGAAGAAGATGAATATGAAAAAGATTACCGTCGAATTCTTAATTTCGGGCATACTATCGGGCATGCTCTCGAAACGGCTACCGCTTACCGTTACTATCTCCATGGAGAGGCAGTTCTGGTCGGCATGTATGCTGCAGTGAAAATTGCTGTTCAATTAAACCTGCTTGATAGAATCTCGGCTGGGCGTATTATTTCATTAATAGAAAAGATCGGATTAAAAAAACCGCCTGCAGGCTTGACCGCTGAGAAGGTAATCGATAAACTAAGGCAAGATAAAAAGCGTCGGGGAAACAATATAATATTTGTCCTGCCGACAGCTATCGGTTCTGCTATTATGGTTCCGGTGAGCGATGTGCAGCTGATCAGGGAAGCGGTCGAATTATATTTTATACATAAGACGATATATAAGTCCGGCCTCTCCGGCTGGTAAGAATTGAATGGAGAGTGGTTTAGATGAAGCAAGCAGTAAAGCCCGGCTGGCTTTTAATTCTAATTATCGTAAGCTTTCTGATTATCGGGTCAGGCTACTGGGCATTTATTAATGCGGCTGACAGGGAAGAAGGGATCAAACGCGGTTTGGATATTGCCGGGGGGCTTTATGTGCTCCTTGAGGCGGTAGAAACAGGAGACCGTGATATTGACGAGGATGCTATTGAACGCGCCATTACAGTTATTCGCATGCGTGTCGACGAACTCGGGGTTGCTGAACCGATTATTGCCGCACAGGGTGATAACCGTATCCGCATTGAACTTCCCGACCTGGAAGATGTTGAACAGGCTCGTAATATAATTGGACGGACAGCTTTGTTGACCTTTGTCGGCCCGGATGGTGAGGTAATAGTTACCGGTGCCAACCTGGTCCAGGCCAGGGCTGAAAGAGCCCCTGAATTTAACCCTTATCCCTTTGTCAGCATAGAATTTGACCAGGAAGGTTCAAGACTTTTTGCCATTGCAACAGAAGAGTTTTTAGGTGAACCGATAGCCATTGTTCTCGATGATGAAATCATATCTTCGCCGGTAGTCAGGTCTGTAATTCCTGATGGAAAAGCAACTATAGAGGGTAACTTTAGTTTTGAAGAAGCAGCTGAATTGGCTCTGCTCCTGCGCAGCGGTGCCCTGCCTGTCGAACTGCGTGAACTTGAATCCCGCCTGATCGGGCCCACGCTTGGCCAGAGGACCGAAGAGATTGCTGTTTATGCCGCAGGTATTGGCCTGGCCCTGGTTGTGCTCTTTATGATCTTTTATTACAGGGTTGCAGGAATAATTGCCGGAATAGCCCTGATTTTTTACCTTTCACTGGTTTTGTGGGCTTTGACTTACCTGCCGACAACTCTGACGTTGCCCGGTATTGCCGGGCTGATTCTATCGATCGGTATGGCTGTTGATGCCAACGTGATTATTTTTGAAAGGATAAAAGACGAATTACGTTCAGGCCGGACCCCCAGGAGTGCCATGGAAAGCGGTTTCCAGCGGGCATTCAGGGCTATACTTGATGCAAATGTAACCACTTTGATCGTGACGATTGTACTCTTCAGTATGGCCAGCGGCCCGGTCAGGGGTTTTGCCGTAACCCTCTTCATTGGAATCATCTGCAGCATGTTTACAGCAATAATTTTAACCCGCTTGCTGATGCGTCTTGCTTTTAAAACCGGTCTGATCAGCAGTGGGGTCTATGTGGGGGTGAAAGCTCAATGATTGATTTTATCGGCAACCGTCGCAAAGCTTACTTTTTATCAGCGCTGCTGGTCATTGCCGGTTTGATATCGCTGGCTGTTTTTGGATTAAACCTTGGTATCGATTTTACCGGCGGGACGGTTCTGCATCTTAACCTGGGAGAAGATTTTTCATTGGAAGAAGTGGAATCAGTTCTGGCCCCTTTTGAAGAACTAGAAGGAGCTGTGATACAAATAGTTCAGGGAAGAGACCTTTCAGGAGAATTGACAGAGGAAGGCCTGGTTATCAAAGCCTCTCATATCGATGCCGACAGCAGGGATATGTTATTGAATACCATAAGGGATCGCTGGCCTGCCCTTGATCCCGCTGACTTGAGGATTGAAAGCGTAGGTGCTGTAATTGGGAGTGAACTGGCCAGGCAGGCTCTTCTCTCCCTGGCTGTGGCGATAGTTTTAATGGTTGCCTATATCACGATTCGCTTTGAATTCAGGTTTGCCCTGGCGACAATAGCAGCCTTACTGCACAATATCATTATAGTCATCGGTGTTTTTTCAATCCTGCAGATGGAGGTTAATGTGCCTTTTGTTGCGGCAATTTTAACGGTCTTCGGTTATTCAGTAAACGACACGATTGTAATTTTTGATCGGATCCGTGAAAATATAAAGCATAAACAAAGGAAAGATTATGCTGCTGTGGTCAATGAGAGCATTAACCAGAACCTGATGCGTTCGATCAATACTTCTTTGACCACTCTTTTTGTCCTGGTAGCGCTTCTCTTTGGTTTTCATTACTTCATCGGCAGCCTGGACCTGATTGTTTTTGTGGTTGCCCTGATCCTGGGAGTTGTAGTCGGCACCTATTCATCCATATTCGTTGCCAGCCCGCTTTGGTTGAACCTCCAGTCGCTTAAATTCAAGGGTGTCCGCCGCAAAGCGGCTTAGTATGAACAGAGGAGATGAATATATATGGGTTCTTTTTACCTGATATTAGGTCTTGTTTTCAGCCTGATTATTGCCATAGTCGCCCTTGCCAATACTGAATCAGTTACTGTCAGCTATATCTTCGGTCGTGCCGAAGTATCTCTGATCCTGCTTATCCTCGGATCGGCCTTCATCGGGGCACTTGTTACGGGACTCTTCAGCCTTTTTCGCAGCATTCGTTCGGCATTTGCCTTTCGTGATATGCGGCAGAAGCAGGAAGCTTTGCAGAAGCAGGTTAAGGCTCTTGAGGAGGAAAAGATCTTCCTTGAAGCGGAGCTGAATAAAGCGATATCAGTTCCTGAAGATGCAGAAGAGGCGGAAGCAGAAAAGCAGGAGGAAGATCTTCAACCGGCAGAACCTGTTTCGGCCGATGAAGAGGTGGAAGAGGAGCCTTCATGAGCCTTAGTGGGAAAAAGTGGATTTGGCCCGATCAGGATCACAATTCGTTTTTTACCTTTACCCGGGATTTAAAGTATCCACCCGCCCTGGCCAGACTGCTTATTAACCGCGGGATCAAGGATCCTGAGCAGGCCCGGGCTTTTTTGGCTCCTTCAATTGATCAATTTCATCCTCCCTGGGACATGTTGGGTATGAAAGAGGCCGTTGACAGGCTCCTAATTGCCATTAAAAAGAATGAAACAATAGTTATTCATGGTGATTACGATGCTGATGGCATATCGGCAACCGTAATTTTAGTCGAAGTTCTGCGGCAGCTTGGCGGCAAGGTCGATTATTACCTGCCCAGCCGTTTTGAAGAAGGCTATGGGTTGCATTTGGAACCCCTGAAGGAGTTTAAAGAGGCCGGCTGTTCTCTGGTCGTAACTGTCGATTGCGGGATCAATGCAGTTGATGAGATAGCACATGCCGCTAAACTGGGTCTTGACCTGATTATTACCGATCACCACCAGCCTCTGGAGCGCCTGAGCGGTGCCCTGGCCGTCATCAATCCCCTGCAGGAAGCATGTGAATATCCTTTTAAAGAACTATCGGGTGCAGGTATTGCTTTTAAACTTGCCTCCGCTTTGATGGAAGAAACCGGTTCTGCTTTTCCAGATCACCTCCTGGATCTGGCCGCTCTCGGCACTGCTGCCGATGTGGTTCCCCTGTTGGGCGAAAACAGGGTTATAGTTGCATCCGGGTTAGAGGTCCTGCGAAGCCTGCAGAGGGTTGGTTTTAAGGCCCTTGCCGAAGCAGTCAGTCTTGACGAAACCCGTATAAACAGCACGGCGCTCTCTTTTATCCTCGCCCCTTCAATTAATGCCGCCGGACGGATGGGTGCAGCTCTGCCTGCCGCCCGGCTTCTTCTGGAAAAAGATATCGAAAAAGCGTCACAATTGGCCGGACATTTGTACCGTGCCAACCAGTCGAGGCGCTCTACGGAACAAGCCATATTGAAAGAAGCTGAAGCAGCAGCTGAACAGCTTTCGACTGCAGACAATAAAGTGCTTACCCTGGCCCGGGAAAACTGGCATCATGGTGTGATCGGCATTGTGGCTTCACGTCTGGTGGAAAGGTTTAATCGCCCTGTAGCCCTGATTGCAATTGAAAATGGTGAGGGTCGCGGCTCGGCGCGCAGTATACCCGGGTTCGATATTACAGCCGCCCTGGCTGACAGTTCGGATCTTTTGGAAAAATTTGGTGGGCATGAGCAGGCTGCAGGTTTTACAGTTCAAGCCGATCATATTGACGAATTGAGGGAAAAGTTAAACCGCTACGCCAGAAAAAAAATCGACGCATCTCGATTAGATGCATGCCTTTATATAGAGGTGGAATTGGAAGAGAAGGAAATTGACTTCAATCTGACAACAGAACTTGAAGATCTGCAGCCTCACGGAACTGGAAACCCTGAACCACTTTTCGGCAGCCGGTCCTGGGAAATTATCTCCTGGCGGCTGGTTGGAAATGATCAAAAACATCTTAAACTTAATGTAAGAAAAGATGCTCGTACTCTTAACCCAATTGTTTTCTCAGGTGCGCCCCTTGCAGCACAGCTGGAAAAAGGGCGCCGCGTGGACCTTGCTTTCAAGATGAAAAATGGCAATTTTCGGGGCCGCAAAACCCTGGATCTTGAAGTGAAAGATTTGTGCTACAGCGATAGGGCAGCTATTGGGGCCCTTGAGCTTACAGATTATCGTGGAAGCAAAAACCGTGCAGGCTTATTAGAGGAAATTCTTGAAAGGGAAAAAAAGGATACGGTTCTCTTTGTTGCCGCTCAATCACGGGCTGAAAAAATCATGAACAGCATTTCATTTGATAATCTGCCCTATATAATTACCAGCGGGGCAATGAATGGTGAATCTGAACTGCCCGTGAATCCTGAAATACTGGTTCTATATGATCTGCCCCTTCATGGCAGCATTCTGAAAACCACCCTGAGGCAGGGATTGAATAGAAACAAGTTGAGGGTTTACCTGCTCTACAATCGTGCCGATCTCAGGCAGAACTTACTGTTGACAGAGATTTCCCTGCCTTCAAAGGAAAACCTCTTAAAAATAAAAACAGTTTTGGAAGAGACGGCAAAAACGGGCATCGATCCTGATTTCCCCGGCCAGGCTGAGAAAGCTTTGGGTTTTAAACCTGCCGGGAGTTTTTGGACCCGGGCAGAAAGCATTTTCTCAGAAGCCGGTTTGCTTAAAAACGGCCGTTTTTCTAATGAACAATTGGAGCTCAGTTCAAGTTGGCCCGGATGTCTTGACTCGTCACCCACATACCTGGCAACCAGGGAACTTTTAGAAAGCTGCCAGCAATTCCAGCATCTGTTTCTCGAAGGCACCCCGGTCGAAATCACAGCTTACCTGCATGACCTTGGAGTCAGTTAATTCCCCTGTCAATAAATATTCTGTAAATGGAAACATATTACAATAATCAGCAAGCCCCGGATTCAGGAATAAGTTATAGATAGCTCACGTTATTCGAGTAGCCGCCATGAATCATGCTATAGAATTTAGCGCCATTTTTTAGTATTATAGATATTAGATTTTTACATTCGGAGAATGATTAGAATGGCTGTTAAAGAAAAAAAACTTAACGAACTTAAAAAACGCATCCAGCGCTACTATCCTGACCTGGAGGACTGGGCCCTGGTTGAGAAAGCCTACAATTATTCTGTGCAGGCTCATTCCGGCCAGCTGCGTGAATCCGGTGAATCTTACATTACGCATCCGCTCGGTGTGGCCATGATTCTGACTGAACTTGAACTTGACCTGGTTACTATCATAGCCGGGCTGCTTCATGATGTGGTGGAAGATACTGATATTTCCCTGGAGCAAATCCGCAATGAATTTGGCGAGGAAGTGGTAGCACTCGTCGATGGCGTGACCAAGCTTAGCCGGCTCGATTTTACCTCCAAGGAAGAACAGCAGGCCGAAACTCTGCGTAAAATGTTTATTGCAATGGCCCAGGATATAAGGGTTGTTCTAATCAAGCTGGCTGACAGGACCCATAATCTGCGTACGCTGCGTTACCTGAATACCAGCAAGCAAAAAGAGATCGCCCGGGAGACATTGGAAATCTATGCACCGTTGGCCCATAGACTCGGTATATATATGATCAAATGGGAACTGGAAGACCTGGCCTTCCGCTATATGCAGCCGTCCGATTATTTCCAGCTGGTTGATAAACTGGCCAAAAAAAGACGCGAACGCGAAAATTTTATCAACCGGATTATATGGATACTGCAGGACTATTTATCTGAGGCCTCTATTGAGGCAGAAATTCAGGGCCGCCCGAAACATCTTTTCAGCATATACAATAAAATGAAAACCCAGGGTAAAGATTTAAATGAGATCTATGACCTTACCGCAATTCGAATCATTGTCGATACCGTAAAAGATTGCTATCACACCCTTGGTATAGTGCATACGATCTGGAAGCCGATCCCCGGGCGGTTTAAGGACTTCATAGCGATGCCGAAACCGAACATGTACCAATCGCTGCACACCACGGTTTTTGCAGCAGAGAACGAACTTGCGGAAATCCAGATCAGGACCTGGGATATGCATCGTACCGCTGAATATGGCATTGCTGCTCACTGGCGCTACAAAGAAAAACTTAAGGACTCGGGAGAAGTTGATGATAAGCTGACCTGGCTGCGCCAGCTGCTCGAGTGGCAGCATGATTATCGAGACGCCCGCGATTTTATAAAAGATCTGAAGGGAGATCTTTTTACCGATGAAGTTTTTGTTTTTACCCCCAAGGGAGATGTCATCGACCTGCCAGCCGGCTCAGTTACCCTTGATTTTGCCTATAAAATCCATACAGACATTGGCAACCAATGTACCGGGGCCCGGGTTAACGGCCGCCTCGTTCCACTTGATTATCAGCTAAAAACCGGTGATATGGTTGAAGTGATTACTTCAAAGCATGGTTCGCCCAGCCGCGACTGGCTCAAGCTGGTTAAAACTTCTCATGCCAAAAATAAAATCCGGACCTGGTTCAAAAAGGAAAGACGTGAAGAAAATATTGAAAAAGGGCGGGAAATGATTGAAAGAGAAATCAGGCGTGTAAATGTTGAGCAGCGAATTTTCCTGAAAAGTGATCTTTTCGAAGAGGTCGGACAGTCTTTTAATATAATGTCTCTTGATGATCTTTATGCTGCCGTCGGTTACGGTGGGGTGTCAGTACACCAGGTATTAAGCCGTCTTCGCGAAGAATATAACAAAAAATACAAAGACAAGGAGCAGGAGGCGGTTTTGCCGGAGTTTAAACCGACCAAACACCTGAAGCAGGGTTCTCCCGGAGTTTTAATTCAGGGCATGGATGATCTGTTGATGCGGGTTGCCCGCTGCTGCAATCCTGTGCCCGGTGATGACATTACCGGCCTTGTCACCCGCGGGCGCGGAGTTTCCATTCATCGCAGTGACTGTCCTCACCTTAAACAATATAAGGGCGACAGAGACCGTTTACTGGAAGCTTACTGGATGGGGGAAGCGGGCACCTCTTACCCGGTCGAGATTGAAATCAAGGCGAGCGATCGGAAAAACCTCCTGGCTGATATCATAGCAACAGTAAATGAAAGCAGGATTGATGTAAGTGCTGTTTCAGCGCGGGCTGATAAAAACCATGATGCAACTATCCATATGACCCTTGCGGTCAGGGATCAGGGCCACCTGGATCAAATCATGGCTAAAATTAATAAAGTCAAGGATGTTTTTTCCGTCCGCCGATATGTTTATGGTTCAAAAAGTTGACCGATCCCGGGAGGTTGCCTGATGAGAGCAGTTGTCCAGCGTGTAAGTAAAGCCAGTGTGGAGGTAGATGGGGAAACGGTCGGCGAGATTGGTTATGGTTTGGTTGTTTTTCTCGGGGTTGGCCGGGATGACGGACCTGCAGACAGCGATTACATGGCAGGTAAAATTTCCGGCCTGCGCATTTTTGAGGACAAAGCAGGATTAATGAACCTTTCGGTGGAGGACACCGGCGGTTCAATTCTCTGCATATCACAGTTTACCATAATGGGTGATTGCCGCAAAGGTCGCCGCCCCGGTTTTTCTGCTGCCGCCCCACCGGAGCAGGCTGAGAGACTGTATGATTATTTTTGTGAAAACCTGAGCAGCAGAGGTATCAGCATAGCTACCGGTCGTTTTCAGGCAACCATGCGCATCGTGGTTGATAACGAAGGGCCGGTTACCATGCTGCTCGACAGCAAAAAGCTTTTTTAACATTTATAACAAACCGGATAGGGCCAAACCCAGCCAACAGGATAATATAGAAGATTTGAAAGGAGCATAAAGATGAAATACAAGGCACCCCGCGGGACACGCGACATATTACCGGACGAAGCAAAGAAATGGCAGCACCTGGAACAGAGGTTCAGAGATTTTTGTGATCTCTACGGCTTCGGAGAAATCCGGACCCCCATATTTGAACAAACTGAGCTGTTTACCCGCAGTGTTGGTGAGGATAGTGATATCGTTTCCAAGGAAATGTATTCATTCAAAGACCGGAGCGGCAGGGACTTAACCCTCCGGCCGGAATTGACTGCAGCAGTAGCCCGGGCCTACCTCGAGCACAACCTCAAAGAAATACCCCAGCCGGTAAAATTATATTATATTGGTCCCATGTTTCGCTACGATCGTCCCCAGGCCGGTCGTTACCGCCAGTTTCATCAATTCGGCCTGGAGATTTTCGGAGCATCCAGTGCTGCTGCTGATACTGAAATTATTGCTTTTTGTTATAATTTTTTTAATTCCCTGCATATAGAAAACCAATCTATCGAGCTAAACAGTGTTGGCTGCCCCGTATGCCGGCCTCAATTTCGCGATGCCCTGATGCCTTACCTGGAAAATATAGAGGGAGATTTATGTGCTGATTGTATTAAACGCTACAAGAGTAATCCGATGCGCGTCCTGGACTGTAAATCTGAGAGCTGCCAGGCCGGGGTAACAGGGGCACCAAAGATGATTGATCATCTTTGCCAGGACTGTGACAATCATTTTGCTGCTGTAAAAATATTTTTAACCAGGCTGAATATTCCTTTTAACCTTAACAGCCGCCTGGTTCGTGGCCTGGATTATTATACACGCACTGCTTTTGAAATTGTGGCCGGAGGCTCAGGAGCCCAGGCTTCATTGTGCGGTGGCGGTCGTTATGATCACCTGGTAGAACACTGCGGCGGGCCTCATACACCGGGGGTGGGAGTTGCTTTTGGTGTCGAGAGGATCCTGCTGGCTATGGATTGGGGTAAGCAGCTGCCGGAAGCTGAAGCAAAGGTGTATATCGCAACTGCCGGCGATGGGTTGGAAGGAGAATCAATCTTGCTGGCTTCTGAATTGCGAATGCGACACATTGCTGCCGAAACCGAGATGATGGGCCGCAGCCTGAAAGCGCAGATGAAATATGCCGGCCGGCAGGGTTGCCAAAAGGTAGTGATCATTGGTGCAGATGAAATAGCCCGTGGTAAGGTAGCTTTAAGAGATATGGATAGTGGAGAACAGAAAGAGCTGCCCCGGGAAGCTCTGTTTGCCTTGTTAAAGGGCGATTCGCAAAAAACTGAAAAAGCATCTGCTTCTGCCAGAGAAGCAGAATTTTGTTTACCTCATCCTGGGGAGTCGATTTTTAAAACTCATTATTGTGGTTTGCTCAACCCGGGCCATGTCAATACCAGGGTCAAACTTTCGGGCTGGGTCGACAGGCGCCGCGATCACGGCGGACTGATTTTTATTGATTTAAGAGACCGCAGTGGTATGATGCAGCTGGTTTTTGACCAGCAGCTGGGTGTTCAGCTTTTCAAACAGGCCGAAAGCCTGCGCAGTGAATACGTAATTGCTGTTGAAGGTGAAGTTGTTGTACGTTCCGGGGATAACATCAATCCTGCTTTACCCACGGGTACGATTGAAGTCCGGGTTGCTAACATGGAAATATTAAATACTTCAAAAACGCCGCCTTTCTACATTGAAAATGATCTGAATGTAGATGAGAATCTGCGTATGCGTTACCGCTATCTTGATTTAAGGCGTCCGGAAATGTTTGGCCGCCTCCGGCTTCGTCACAGGGTTGTAAAAATGATCCGTGACTATATGGATAGTTACGATTTTCTGGAAATTGAAACGCCTATTCTAACCCGCAGCACACCGGAAGGAGCCAGAGATTTTCTTGTTCCCAGTCGACCCCACCCTGGTTCTTTCTATGCCCTGCCCCAGTCACCTCAGCTGTTCAAGCAGTTGTTGATGGTCAGCGGGATAGAGCGTTATTTTCAGATTGCGCGCTGTTTTCGGGATGAGGATCTGAGGGCTGACCGTCAGCCGGAGTTTACCCAGGTTGATATTGAAGCCTCATTTTTCGGTCAGGAAAACCTTTTTGCCCTGATTGAAGAACTGATGGTCCGGCTTTGGAAAGAATTCCACGGGGTGGATATAAAACGTCCCTTTTTGCGGATGCCCTACAGGGAAGCCATGAACCGATTTGGTTCTGATAAACCGGATCTGCGTTATGCAATGGAGCTTGTAGATCTGAATGAAGAGGCCCAAAAAAGCAGGTTCAAGGTGTTTACCTCGGCACTGGAAAGTGGCGGATCCGTTAAAGGCCTGCGTGTGCCCGGTGGCAGTGCTATGAGCCGCAAAGAACTGGATGATTTAACCCTTCTGGCCAGGCAGCTTGGCGCCAGGGGGCTGGCCTGGGTTTTTATCGAAAAGGAGGGTTGGCGTTCGCCTATCAGCAAATTTTTCGATGAGTCAGTTATGGTAGAGATAAGCAGTAAGATGGGAGCCGGTATTGGAGATGTTCTGCTCTTTGTAGCTGACAGCTGGGAAACCACCTGCCAGGTCCTCGGTCACCTGCGCAGCATTCTTGCCCCGGTAGAAATTGACCCCAGACCGTATTTCCTATGGGTAGTCGATTTTCCTCTTTTCCATTTTAATGCAGAAGAGCAGCGTTACGATTCGGATCATCACCCTTTTACTGCACCCAGGGTTGATGATTTGCTTCTCCTGGAAAGCGATCCCCTGGATGTAAGGGCCCAGGCTTATGACCTGGTGCTTAATGGTGTGGAAATCGGTGGCGGCAGCACCCGTATTCACGATAGCGAAACCCAGTCCAGGATTTTTAGTTTGCTCGGTTTGTCGGAAGAGGAAAGTAAGGAGAAGTTCGGTTTCCTGCTGGAAGCACTATCCTTCGGCGCCCCGCCGCACGGTGGGATTGCCCTTGGCCTGGATCGGATGGTTGCTTTGCTGACAGGTGATCAGTCGATACGTCAGGTTATACCCTTTCCTAAAACTGCGGCGGCCAGCTGCCTGATGACCGGTGCTCCCGCTGTTGTTGCCGGTGAGCAGTTGAACGAGCTTAAAATTGAACTTCAGGCGCAGGAAAGCGAAGAATAAACGGAGAACAGAGGTTTTCTGCCGTCTTGCGCCGGGCTTAAATTTGTGCTATTATTTTTTTAGAAATAGTTGGCAAATTATGAATGTAGCCCTGCGGTGTTCGTGACAGCCGATAAAGTTTTGAGCTAACACTTTTACATCGGGAACCTGGACTTCGGGTGCAGCGCAGCAGCCTTTGTAAAGAGGACCTGCAAAACAGCTGAGAGGGTACCCACCTTTCGGGGGAACAGTTCAAAACGACGGACCACGGCACGGCGGGGTTTTTTATTGTTTTTTAGCGTGCTATAATAAAAGTTGTTTGCCTGGAATTGCCCTGATTTGATGCAACAGGGAGGTGAGAGAGCTGTCTGTCGAGCATTTGTACCTTCTGATCAGTCGGGAATTAAAAGCCGGAGCCCATCCCGGGGATCTTCTCGATTTGTTCGAGGAACTGGAAGTCGAAGAAAAAGTTGAGCTGATGGAGAAGCTTGCTGTTGAAGATGCGGCTTCTATCTTTCAGGAAATGGAAGACTTCGAACAAGCCGAAATTCTCAGGCTCTTAAATCCCGAACGAGTAAAAGTTATCCTCAAAAGCCTTGCTTCTGACGATGCGGCCGACTTGATCGGCGAGCTCTCACCTGAAGAAGCTCAGGAAATGATCGATTTAATCAGCGAAGAGGAAGAAGCTTTAGACTTTGGCGATCTATTGAAATACCCCGAAGAGAGTGCCGGGGGCATAATGACAACCGAGTTTATCTCGCTCCCGGCGGATATTCCGGTTGAAGATGCCATTGCCCGGTTGAGAGAACTGGCCCCTGAAGCAGAAACTATCTATTATGTTTATGTAGTTGATCAAGAAGGCCACCTGATCGGGGTGCTTTCTCTTCGTGACTTGATTGCATCATCTGACGGTACCTTGTTGAAAAATGTCATGCGGCGCAATGTGATCTCTGTTCAGGCCGAACTTGACCAGGAAGAGGTCGCCCGGATTGTTTCAAAGTACGATCTGCTTGCTGTCCCGGTTGTCGATGCCGGGGAAAGACTGCTCGGCATTATTACCGTTGACGATGTCATTGACGTCATGGAACAGGAAGCGACAGAAGATATCTACCGCCTGGCCGGGGCCAGCGAAGTGGAAGGTACGGAGCTGACCAAGGCCTCTGTAGGTAAGGTTGTCCGCCTGCGCATGCCCTGGCTGATCATCAGCCTGGCCGGTGGTGTGTTATCAGGAAGAGTTATTGGTGGTTTTGAAAGTACCCTGGAAGCTATTGTCCTGCTGGCTGTTTTTATTCCAGTCGTTATGGGGATGGGGGGTAATGTGGGTACTCAGTCATCTACTATTTTTGTTCGTGGACTTGCTACCGGGGCAATTGAAAAGACCGAAGTCTGGTCATATCTCCTCCGGGAAATTAGAATTGGCCTGGCCATGGGGATATTATGTGGTTTTATAATTTCAATAACTGCCTACATCTGGCAGGGCAACCCCTACCTGGGCCTGGTGGTTGGAATTTCTATGTTGATAACGATAACCACCGCTGCTATTTTGGGCACTTTAGTTCCTCTGTTACTCAACATGATTCATATTGATCCTGCTATTACGGCGGGGCCTTTTGTTACCACCATTAAGGATGTAACAGGGCTGCTGATTTATTTTACCGTGGCTACAACTTTCATCGAATATCTCAGGTAATCATTTTCCAGATCCTAATCATATAATGGTAGTATATGTAATATGAGGGTTATTGTACAATAAATTCCCTCTTTTTTTTATATTTTTTTTTATTTTTTAGCAGGAAAACGCAAAAAGGGGTTGAAATATATAGAAAAGTGGTGTAAAGTGGTGAAAAGTGGTTGTAAGTGCCCCAAACGGAGGCGAACAGATGTTTACAGGCGAATACCAGCATACTTTGGATGGAAAGGGAAGGGTCATTATTCCTTCGCGCCTGCGCGACGGTTTGGGGGAGCGTTTTGTGGTTACCCGCGGTCTTGATCAGTGCCTCTTTGTCTATCCTTCATCCGAGTGGGTCCGCCTCGAGCAGAAGTTAAAACAGCTGCCCTTTACCAAGCGAGACTCCCGCGCATTTTCGCGCCTCTTTTTCTCCGGGGCCATGGAGGTGGAAACCGACAAACAGGGCCGGGTGCTCATACCCCACAATCTCAGGGAATATGCCGGCATTGAAAAAGATGTCATGTTTATAGGTGTTTCGAACCGGGTCGAGGTATGGAGTGAAGAGGCCTGGAAAAATTACTTTGGCCAGGCCAATGAAAATTATGAGGAACTTGCTGAGAAACTGGTTGATTTTGACCTCTAAAAAGTGGTGTTTGTTTTGGTTGAAATGCACCTGCCGGTTCTGGAAAAAGAAGTGCTTCGATACCTCCGTATCAGGGATGAAGGAGTGTATGTCGACGCCACGGTCGGAGACGGCGGGCATGCTGAAGCGATAGCAAGAGCACTATCTGATAAAGGTCGGCTGATTGGTATAGATTGGGATAGTGCCGCCCTGGAGCGGGCGAAGTCGAGACTGGCGAATTATTCAGGCCGGTTATTGCTGATTCATTCAGATTATACCCGGCTAAAAGAGGTTCTTATAGAAGCAGGTTATCCCCGGGTTGATGGAATTTTAATCGACCTGGGAGCGTCAACACTACAGCTGATGGATCCTGAACGAGGTTTTTCGTTTCACCAGGAAGGCGACCTGGACATGAGAATGGATCGCCGCCGTTCTTTGACAGCAAAATATATCATTAATGAGTATTCTGCTGAAAAGCTGGCTGATATTTTTTTCAGTTTCGGAGAAGAGCGTTGGTCGAAGCGAATAGCAGCAAGGATTGTACGGGAACGTGAACAAAAAGGACCGATTACCGGAAGCAGGCAGCTCTCGGAAATAACCAAACAAGCAGTTCCGGCACGCTACCGGCGCCATGGGGGCCATCCTGCACGTAAGGTTTTTCAGGCTTTACGCCTGGCTGTTAACAGCGAACTTGATAATATTTCAGCTATACTACCACAGGCAGTCAGCTGCCTGTTTCCGGGTGGTCGCATATGCGTTATCTCTTATCATTCTCTCGAAGACCGGTTGGTCAAACACTATTTTCGTGAAAAGTCGGGATACTGCAGCTGCCCTCCGGGCAGGCCCTGCCTCTGTAAAGGGCAGGCTGTTTTAACTGTTCTTACTTCCAAAGCAGTTAAGCCTTCGGATGAGGAGATAAACAGAAATTCACGGGCGCGAAGCGCCCGCTTAAGAGCAGCAGAGCGTTTAATAACGTTACAGGAGAAAGATGGTGAGTAAGATGCAGCAGGCAAGAAAATTGTCCCATACAAATCGTTTAATATCACCGGCTCAGCCAACAAGAAGTCCGGGTGTAAGGCCGCAACCAGGCCATAAACTAAGAAAAGCTAAACTGGCTTTGATTTTGGCATCATGTTTTGTGCTAAGCCTTGCCGTAGTAGCACAGTATTCATCCCTGGTTATTCTTAACTACCGGCTAAGCAGTGTCCGCACAGAACTTGCTCAATTGAAGGAAGCGTCCCGTGTGCTTGAGCTCGAAGTGGCGCAGCTCAGCTCGGTCAGCAGGATTGAAGAGATCGCCCGTGGCGAACTGGGTATGGTCGACCCTCAGGTAAGCCAGATGATAGTGCTAACAGCGGGGTTGGGAGAAGTTAACCGACTTGGGGAGTGAACTGCATGGCTGAATTTGCAGTTAGCCGCGCAACCGTGAGGAAGAGACTGATTTTTGTTTTTATCTTCACATTACTCATTACTTTAATGCTTATCAGTAGGCTGGCCTGGATCCAGATCGTGCGTGCCGATGAATTGTACGAACAGGCCTGGAACCAGTGGAATTATAACATTCCCGTTAATCCTGCCCGCGGCTCAATTTTTGATCGGCAGGGCAGGTTGCTTGCCGGCAGCACCTCTGCCCATACGGTTGCCGCCATTCCCGCCCAGTTGGAAGATCCGCAGGCAGTGGCAGCAGCCCTGGCTCCGGTTTTAGAAATGGATACCTGGAAGATTTATGATCTGATTTCCCTGGATCGCAGTGCGGTTTATATCAAGCGCAAAGTTGATCCCCGGGTATCTGAGGCGGTTCGAGAGATGAATATACCGGGAATAATTTTTTTCAACGAAGAGAAACGCTATTATCCGGGCGGCAACCTGGCTTCCCAATTGCTCGGTTTTGTCGGCATGGACCAGGGATGGGCCGGCCTGGAAGTTCAATATGAAGAATACCTCAGCGGTCGTCAGGGAAGCCTGCTTTATCCAGCGGATGGACGCGGAAGGCAGTTGCCGCATGATATTACCCGCTATGTTTCGCCACAACAGGGGTTTGACCTTTACCTGGCTGTAGATGAAACCATACAGCATATTGTTGAGAAGGAGCTCAACCGGGTTATGAATGAACTTGCTCCAAAACAGGCAATTGCTTTAGCAGTGGATCCGGTCACGGGTGCGGTCCTTGCCGCGGCAGCAAAACCCGGTTATAACCCGGAGACTTATGAAAGCTATGATCCTGACAGCTGGAACCTGGCACCGTTTACATCTTCTTTTGAGCCCGGTTCAACTTTTAAAATGGTTACTTTGGCGGCTGTGGTTGAAGAAGGGTTGTTTAATCCTGATGAGTACTATCACTGCCCGGGTCACACAACTATAAACGGTACCCGCATAAACTGCTGGACCGCTGCTCGAGGCGGACATGGAGATATAAGTTTTTTTGATTCGGTAGGTGCTTCCTGCAACACCGTTTTTATCGAACTGGGAAGTCGACTGGGAAAAGAGAAATTGTTTCAATACATAGAGGCTTTCGGGTTTGCTTTGCCGACGGGAATAGATTATCCCGGGGAAGGCAGCGGTATGATTTTCAATCCCGACGCTATAGGTCCCGTTGAGTTGGCAACCACCACTTTCGGGCAGGGTATTTCAGTCACACCGATCCAGCAGGTAATGGCCGTCACCGCTATGGTTAACGGAGGATACCTCTACAAACCATATCTTGTTGAAGAAATCCGTGACCAGGACGGCAAGATTATTTTTAAAAGAGAACCTGAACTGGTGAGGCAGGTTATATCGGGCACCACATCAGCCAAACTGGTCGAAATGATGGAAAGTGTTATCCTCAGCGGTACCGGATATGCAGCTGCCGTTGAAGGATATAGAGTAGCCGGCAAAACGGGAACTGCAGAAAAAATCGATGCAGACGGTAGTTACAGCCAAAATGATTATATTTATTCACTGGTTGGATTTGCACCGATAGAAGAACCCCGTGTAGTTCTCTATGTGGCGGTTGACGGGGTGACCAGGGGTCCGCGCCTGGGAGTGCATACAAGTGCCCCGCTGTTTAAGAGAATTATGGAAGATGCTTTAAATTACCTGAAAGTAGCACCGACAGGGAAACCGTCTGCCGAAGGCGATAATTGATAATCAGGAATAAAAACCGGCCGGAGACTTTTAACGAAGGGAGATTGCAGCTTGAGATTGAAAGGGAGCGAAATTATCGAAGCCTGCAGGGGCAAACTGCTTCAGGGTAATCCTGAACAGTTTTTGTCCGGCTTTGCCATAGACTCCCGGCAGATCCGGGCGGGGGACTTTTTTGTTCCACTTCCGGGTGAACGCACCGACGGTCATCTTTTTATAGCTGCAGCCGCAGCGGCAGGTGCTGACGGTGCTTTCCATGAACTGGCCAAGGCACCGGATCCGGAAATACCACCCGGTTTCCTTTTGATCGGGATTAATGATCCACTAACTGCTTTACAGCAGCTTGCCTCTGTATACCGGGAGAAATTCGATCTTCCGGTAATCGGCATAACAGGAAGCAGTGGAAAAACTACGACCAAGGATTTCACGGCAGGTGTTCTGTCGGCAAAATATGAGGTATTGAAAACTACCGGCAACCTGAACAATGAAATTGGGCTGCCGCTGACCATATTAAAACTTGAAGAAAATCACCAGGTTGCTGTGCTCGAAATGGGTATGAGTGCAGGTGGTGAAATAACAACCCTTTGCAATATTGCAAAACCCTCAATCGGTATTATTACAAATATCGGTGAAGCTCATATTGAGCTGCTCGGTTCAATCGAGGCTATTGCAGAAGCGAAGGGAGAATTACTGGATTACCTCGGCTCAGGCGGGGTAGCCGTTCTTAACGGTGATGATCCCCGCCTCCTTGAAATCAGAAAACGCTACCCGGGGAAAGCATATTACTACGGCTTTAACCAGGGCGATATAAAAGGCTTAAAGTTGTCTCTAAGGGGAGAAAAAAGCTTTTTCCGGGTGCGTTTTCCTGATAAATCAGAGGGCTGGTTTGAATCACCTCTACCGGGACGGGAGTCGGCCGGAAATGCCCTGGCGGCTCTTACCGTCGGTTATATCCTTGGGCTGACCCTGCAGCAAATGACAGAAGGGCTTGCGAAAAGCGAAGTAACATCAGGGAGGCTCCAGGTTTTGCATAATAAAAAAGGAACGGGGATTATTGACGATACCTACAATGCTAATCCCAGTTCAGTGAGGGCAGCTTTAAAGGTGCTTGCTGAATTGGGTGGGGCCAAAACAGTTGCAGTCCTGGGCGACATGCTCGAACTTGGCCATGCTGCTGCAGAAGCACATTTATCTATCGGGCGCTACACTGCTGAATGCGGTATCAGTTATCTGGTGACCGTAGGAGAATTTGCCCGTACTATTGCTGATGGGGCATCCGGCAGTGGTATGTTCGTTCATGCCTGCACTGACCATGATCAAGCCCTGGATTTTCTGAGAAGCTTGCCGCTGGATAAAAACTGGTATGTGCTTGTAAAAGGTTCCAGGGGCATGCAAATGGAAAAAATTGTCCATTCTTTAATCAGCAGGGAAGGAGAAGGGGGATAATGGCTGTTCAGATTACAATCACTTTAATTTTAACATTTCTGATTACCCTTATTTCCTACCCTCTATTTATCAACCGCATGAGACTCCTGCAGTATGGGCAACAGATAAGGGAAGATGGGCCGGCCCGCCACGCAGGCAAAGCCGGCACACCGACCATGGGGGGAGTAATAATCCTTATGGCGGCAGCGTTAATCAGCATAATAATGACCGGCAGGTCTCCGCTACTTTACCTTTTGCTTCTGATTACTCTAGGCTGCGGTTTGATCGGTTTCCTTGATGATTATTTTAAAATAGCCCGCAGCCATTCGCTGGGTCTGAAGGCCAGGACAAAACTGGCCGGAGAATTTATACTTGTCTTGTTATTTATTCTGTCGGCCCGGTTCATGGGACTCTACTCTTCAGAATTAATCCTGCCTTTTTTTAACCTGGTTATCGATCTGGGAATCTTATACCCGGTATTTGTTTTCCTGATGATAAGCGGTTTCAGCAACAGTGTTAACCTGACCGATGGAGTTGACGGTCTGGCTGCCGGGACTTCCGTTATATCCCTGGTGGCCTTGATTGTTATAGCTGTTATGGCAGGGTTTCCTGAAGCAGCGATATTATCTGCGGCCCTGGCCGGAGCATGTCTCGGGTTCCTGGTGTTTAACCGGCATCCGGCCCGTTTATTTATGGGCGACGTAGGATCTCTGGCCCTGGGAGGTACATTTGCCGCCCTGGCCGTGGTAACCAAGGCGGAGCTTTTCTTTGTCATAATCGGGGGTATATTTGTTCTGGAAGCATTTTCAGTTATTATCCAGGTTGCCAGTTTTCGACTGACCGGCAGGCGGGTTCTGTTGATGAGCCCTCTGCACCATCATTTTGAACTAAAAGGGTGGTCGGAGTGGAGAGTCGTTACAGCTTTCTGGAGCGGTTCACTGTTTTTCGCTTTGGTCGGAGTCTTTGCATACAGCCGGTAGACTCTGAAATAGGTTAGGAGGAGATTAGTGATCAACCTGATTAAGGGCAAAGAGATCCTGGTTGTCGGAATGGCCCGCAGCGGCATGGCAGCGGTAGAGCTGTTGAGCAAGACCGGTGCGGCAAAAATAACGGTAACCGATCAAAAACAACCGGGCGAACTGAAAGAGGAGCTGGCCAGGCTGGAGGGCTATCCGACTGTAAAGCCGGTAACCGGTGGAAACCCCGCTGAGCTGGTTACACCTGACCTTTCGATGATCATCAAAAGCCCGGGTGTGCCTCCTTCGCTTCAGATATTCAAAAAGGCTGAAGAATTTCACATACCTGTTCTGTCGGAAATAGAACTTGCCTATGCTTTTATTAAGGCTCCCCTGATTGGGGTAACCGGAACAAATGGGAAAACCACTGTGACTGCCCTGATCACTGCAATGCTTAAAGAAGCGCGTATGGAACCGGTTGTTTCCGCCGGCAATATAGGTAATCCCCTGGCCGGAATAATCGACAAGATCAGTGCCCAGGGTGCAGTTGTTGCCGAATTAAGCAGCTTTCAACTTGAAAACATTCTTTACTTTCGCCCGGCAGTGGCTGTATTTCTCAATTTTGCCGAGGATCATATCGATTACCACGGCAGTATTGATAAATATTTCCATGCCAAGGCGCGTATTTTTGAGAACCAGGGCGAAGGAGATTTTGCGGTGCTTAATGCCGGTGACCGGGCTGTAGCATCACTGAAGGAAAAATGCAGGGGCAGGGTTCTCTGGTTTGACCGGGCTGTCGTATCTGCCGGGGTCGGCCTGGAAGATGGCTGGGTTAAAATTTTTAACCCAAAATGGGCACCTGTTAAAATTTGCCCCAGGACTGAAATAGTTCTGCCCGGGGAACACAACCTTGAAAATGTTCTTGCCGCTGCAGCTGCAGCCTGGGCTGCCGGTGCCGACCCGGAATCAATTGGTAATGTTTTGCGCAGGTTTCGGGCCATTGAACACCGGCTTGAACATGTAACTGTTTTGGGTGGTGTTGATTACATTAATGATTCAAAGGGAACCAATCCCGGGGCTACAATAAAAGCTCTGCAGTCTTTTCCAGGCCGTCATAAGATCCTGATAGCCGGGGGCAAAGATAAGGGAAGCGACTTTACCGGGCTGGCCGGGGTGATCCGGGATCATGTCCGTTTGCTGCTCTTGTTTGGCGAAACGAAGGAACAGATTGCGCGGGCAGCAGAAAAGGCCGGGTTTACAGCTTATAGAATAGTTGCCGATCTCGGAGATGCTGTTCAAAATGCTTACAGAGAAGCCCGCGAAGGTGATATTGTGCTTCTATCTCCGGCCTGTGCCAGCTGGGATATGTTCAGCGATTATGAAGCACGGGGCAACCAGTTTAAAGAATTGGTTAAGGCACTCTCTGATCTTGAAAAAGGTAAAGGAGGCAGGCATGGTGGCTAAAAACAATCCGGCCCGTGAATATGACCGCACCCTGCTGCTGGTTACCTTTCTGCTCCTTGCGATAGGGTTAGTAATGGTTTTCAGTGCCAGCTTTGTCTCTGCTGAAGAGAGCCATGGAGATCCCTATTATTTCCTGAAACGTCAGGCCCTTTGGGTGGCAATTGGTCTGCTGGCCATGTTTTGCCTGTCCCGCCTGCACTATAAAAAGTTAAAACGCCTATCATTGCTCATTCTAATGATTAACTTTGTTTTTCTCGTGATGGTCTTTACCGGTTTCGGTTCTGGCCTGGGCACAGAAGCCAGGCGCTGGTTGGTTTTTGGCCCGGTAATTCTTCAGCCATCAGAATTCAGTAAATTGGCTTTTGTCATTTTTACCGCAGCGTATATGAGCAGTCGCAGGCTGAATGTAAGAAACTTCTGGGCAGCCGTATTCATACCGCTTACCATGGTCGGAATTGCTTTCTTCCTGATCCAGTATCAACCGGATCTTGGCACGGCCCTGGTCGTCGTTGCCGCCAGTGCTCTGGTTATATTTCTGGCCGGTGCACCGGTCCAGCAGTTTGCGGGGCTTTCGTTATTTACAATGCCGGTTTTTGCTTACTTCACTTTTAAACAGGATTATCGGGTTCAGAGGCTCTTTACATATTTTGATCCATGGGCTGATTCCAGCGGTTACGGCTACCAGATCATCCAGTCCCTTTATGCTCTCGGGCCGGGCCATATATTTGGAGCCGGACTGGGTCGAAGCAGGCAAAAACTATTTTATCTCCCCGAACCGCAAAATGATTTTATATTTGCAATTATTGGCGAGGAGCTTGGCTTTATTGGGGCTGTCACTGTGATACTGCTTTACCTGATTTTTGTTTGGCGCGGTTTTCAGATTGCCCAAAAGGCCCCGGATCTTTTCGGCAGTCTGCTGGCAGGTGGTATCACTTTCGCTATCGCCACGCAGGTTATTATTAACATTGCAGTGGTTACCGGTTCACTGCCGGTTACCGGTATCAACCTGCCCCTGATCAGCGCAGGTGGCAGTTCGGTATTTTTCACCCTGATCAGCATTGGTATTTTACTTAACATATCAAGGCATGGAAGAAACACGAGCCAATCAAAAGGGAGAGCCTAACCAGTGAAAATACTTATCGGTGCAGGAGGAACAGGCGGTCATATTTACCCGGCCCTGGCTCTGGCCCGCTACGCCCGGGCTAAAGACAGTAGTAATGAAATACTTTTTGTCGGCAGTTCAAATGGTCTTGAAAGCAAAATTGTTCCTTCCGCGGGATTTTCACTGGAAATAATACCGGTTCGGGGTTTCCAACGCAACTTCAGGCAATTTGGCTCTTTTATCAGGGATCTTTTCAGGGGCCTGCGTCAGGCAGCCAGGATAATCAATGAATACCGGCCCAATGTGGTTCTCGGAACAGGGGGTTATGTGTCCGCTCCCCTGGTTATTTCAGCCCTGCTTAAGCAGCGGCCCGTAGTTATTCACGAACAGAATGCATTGCCCGGTATGGCTAACCGCAGGCTGGCCCCTTTCGTCAGGAGGGTCTGCATATCTTTTTCCGAAACCGGAAAAAGAATGCCTCGCTCCAGCAAAATTGTTTTTACCGGTAATCCGAGAGCCTCCGAAGTTTCTGCCCTGAGCAGAGAAGAGGGCTGTCATTATTTCGGGCTTGACCCCCGGAATAAGACTGTTCTCATCTATGGAGGAAGCAGGGGCGCATTGAAATTAAACCAGGTTGTTACCGCATACCTGAAGGCAAAACTTTTACCGGAGAATGTAAACCTGATTTATGTTACCGGGGATATTTATTATGAAGAGGTATCCGGAGAACTGGGCCCGCTTCCTGAAAGGATCAGGCTTTTTCCTTACCTGAAAGAAATGCTGCAGGCCCTTGCAGCGGCAGACCTGGCGGTAACAAGAAGCGGGGCGACTACACTGGCCGAAATAACGGCTCTCGGTATACCTGCCCTGCTAATTCCATCGCCGAACGTTGTTGACAACCATCAGTATTATAATGCCCGGCTGTTGTCTGATGCAGGCGCGGCTGTGCTGATAGAAGAGAAGGACTTTGATGATAAACGCCTGCAGCATGAGATCGATGACCTGATCATAAAGCCGGCCCTGTTGGAGAAAATGAGCAGAAACAGCAGGCGAATGGGTGTGACCGATGCAGCGGAGAGGCTCTATAAATGCATTTTGGAGGTAGCTTCATGAATATCGAGCAGGAATTGGGGTCAAAACTAAAATCGGGTGTCAAAATAAATGAACCGATGTCAAATCACACTTCCTGGCAGGTAGGCGGTCCGGCCGATTATTATGTCTGCCCGGCTGATCAATCCGAATTAATAGAGATTGTCCGCTTCAGCAGGAAGCATGAACTGCCTCTCTTTATTCTTGGGAACGGGACTAACCTGCTTGTCCTTGATGGTGGTATCAGGGGTATGGTTGTTAATATTGGCGAGGCTTTCAGCAATATTACCCGTTACGATAACAGCCTTGTGGCAGGATCCGGCACTTCGATGACTATTTTGGCCAATGTTGCTGCCGAACAGGGTCTGGTCGGATTGGAGTTTGCTGTCGGCATTCCCGGTTCACTGGGCGGCGCGGTGATCATGAATGCAGGGGCTTTCGGGCTTCACATCGGTGATAAGATTCACTCGGTTAAGCTGATTACAATGGAAGGTCTAGAGGTTACCAGGGGTATTGATGACCTTTCATTCGGCTATCGTACCAGTAATTTAATTGGAAAAGGGATTATTACTGAAGTTACTTTAAAGCTTAAAGAGGGCGATTCTGCCGAATCACTTAAACTGATGGACTACTACTTAAAAGAACGCAGCCGCCGGCATCCCAACCTGCCCAGTGCCGGTTCAGTATTTCGTAATCTGACCGGGCAGCCGGCCGGTAAAATAATCGAAGATCTTGGCTGTAAAGGGATGAGAGTCGGAGGAGCACAGGTATCACCCAAGCATGCTAATTTTATTGTAAATACCGGTGATGCCACAGCAGCCGATATTCTGGCCTTGATTGAAACCGTTCAAAAGATGGTTAAGGATAATCAGGACATTGATCTTCAACCCGAGGTTAAAATTGTCGGTGAGGAGAGTTAACCGATGAAAAGGAAAAATGACCACCTGAAGCTGATAAACAAGCGTACCGGCCAACCCGGTTGGAAAAGGGGCTTACGCTTTATATTCCGGCTGGCCATAATCGCAGCCTTAATCCTTCTGCTCAGGCTGGGTGATACTTACTTCAGGATTAATGATATCAGGGTGGAGGGAACTCTTGAGTTGTCCTCCGCAGAAGTAATTGCTGCGACCGGAATCCAAAAAGGAACCAGCATCTTTATGCTCAAAGAAAAGGCTATAGCCGGGAGTATTCAAGAAGAGCTGCCCCGGGTTAAAAAGGTAGAACTGACCCGCAGCCTTCCTGATACAGTTATTGTCAATATAGATGAACGAATACCGGCCGGGTATGTAATGACAGCTGACGGCTTCTGGCTCATCGATAGTGATGCCGTTTGTTTTGCTTATCTTGTGGAACCTGATGATGATTTACCATATATTTCTGGAATAGACAGTAAGCTGGTTATACCGGGCGCTCCATTGGACTGTCGTTTCAGGCAGGAAGCCTTACAAAGCTTTTTTGCCGCCTGGGGTGGGAGCAGCTGGTTGGAAATAAAGCAGATTGATTTAGCCGACAACTATAACCTGATCATTTATACAACTGAAGAGCTGGAGATATGGTTGGGCGGGGAGGGAGATATGGAATACAAATTGGAACTGGTTCAACAGAGCATCCCCCATATCACAATTGAAGCCGGCACAAGGCTCGATGTTCGCTCCGGAAATCGGCTGGTTGTCTCCAGCAGCGCAGTGGTGAAAGAAAAGGAGGTGGAGCCGTAGTAAAATAAAAAGGAAATTGTTGATATGTGTTGAATAATTTAGAAGAACTTGCACCATGTTGGGAAGGGTAAGGGGGTAATTGAGTGATTAAGAGAAGCTATATGGTTGGCATTGATGTAGGCACAGCTGAGGTAAGGGTTGGGCTCGGCGAACCCCGTCCCGATGGTACTGTGAACATTATCGGTCTAGGTCTGAGCCCTTCCGATGGTGTACGTAAAGGTGTAATCGTTGACCTTGAAAAAACAGTTGAATCGATTGTCAGCGCAGTTGAGGAAGCCGAAAGGATGGCCGGGTTCAAGATTGACTCCGCTTATGTTGGGTTGAAAGGCCTGAATATGGAGTTAATAAACAACCGGGGTGTCGTTGCCGTAACCTCAGAAGACCGTGAAATACGCGAGGACGATGTTGATCGGGTGATGCAGGCTGCCAAGGTTGTCGCTCTGCCCATGGATCGTGAGATTGTGGATATAATCCCCCGGGAATACATTGTTGACGGTTTCGAAGGCATCAGAGATCCGGTCGGCATGCTTGGAGTCAGGCTAGAAGTAGATGCTCTGGTAGTGACCAGTTTGATTACTTCCCTGCACAACCTGCTGCGCTGTATCAATCGGGCCGGAATTACCATCAACGCCCTGGTCCTGCAGGCGATGGCCAATTCTGAAGTATCACTATCTCCTGATGAAAGAGATCTGGGAGTATTCCTGGTCGACATTGGCAGCGGAACAACCGAGATTGCTCTATTCCAGCACGGCAAGCTGCAAAAGCTCGCAGTAATACCGGTCGGGGGAGATCATATCACTACCGATCTGGCCGCGGGCCTGAGAATCAATTATCACATTGCTGAAGAATTAAAAAAAGAACATGGTTCAGCCCTTCTTTCTCTTGCTGAAAGCGAACCAAAAATTGAAATTAAGACTGTAGGCAGCAACGAGCTCAGGCTGGTTTCGGAAAGAGAGCTCACTTCTTTTATCGAGCCGAGGGTACAAGAGATTTTTCAAATAGCCAAAGAAGAAATGATAAAAATGGGTTGGCCATATTTGCCACCGGCGGGAGTTGTTCTCCACGGTGGAGTATCATCGATGAATGGAATTATCGAAGTCTCACGCCAGTTTTTTGAAAGCAATCAAGTCAGGCTGGCTGAGTATGATATGGTCGGTGTTCAGAATCCGACCTATTCGACGGTGGTCGGACTGCTTCATTACGTCCAGCAATATCAGCCAAGAATGTTTGTCCAGGAAAGGGGCAAACCGACCAAAAAACGCGGACCCGGTCTCTGGCAGCGATTTAAGGACTGGATGGCCGACATAATTGAGTAGGAGAGCATACCAATCTTTAGGAGGTGCTTTTAATGATTGAGTTCGATATTGAAATGGAACAATTTGCATCTATAAAAGTAGTTGGAATAGGTGGAGGAGGCAGTAATGCGGTAAACAGGATGATTGCTGCCGGTCTTCAGGGAGTTGATTTTTGCGCGGTTAATACGGATGCCCAGGCTCTCTTTCTGGCCAACGCCGGAACAAAGCTGCAAATAGGTGAACAGCTCACCAAAGGGCTCGGGGCCGGAGCAAATCCGGAAATCGGCAGTAAAGCAGCAGAAGAAAGCCGTAATGATATTGAAGCTATGCTCAAAGGATCAGACATGGTATTTATTACGGCAGGAATGGGTGGCGGAACAGGTACAGGTGCTGCACCGATTATTGCAGAAATAGCACAAAAACTGGGGGCCCTGACAGTCGGCGTTGTTACCAAGCCGTTTACCTTCGAAGGCAGAAAACGTAAGCAGCAGGCTGAAGAAGGTATCGCCTGCCTGAAGGAGAAGGTAGATACTTTGATAACCATTCCCAACGATCGTCTTTTACAGGTGGTTGAGAAGAAGACACCTATCCTGGAAGCCTTCAGGGTTGCCGATGATGTGCTCCGGCAGGGTGTACAGGGGATATCCGACCTGATCGCTGTTCCCGGCTTGATTAACCTTGATTTTGCCGATGTGCGCACGATTATGGCTGAAACCGGGCCCGCCCTGATGGGTGTCGGACAGGGAAGCGGGGAAAACCGGACCGTAGAAGCAGCCAGAGCCGCCACGAACAGCCCCCTTCTGGAAACCTCTATTGAAGGTGCGCGGGGAGTACTGATTAATGTTACGGGCAGCTCGGATCTCAGCCTCTACGAGGTGCATGAAGCTGCCGAGATTGTAGGCGGCTATGCTGATCCCGAAGCAAACATTATCTTCGGTGCGGTTATCGACGATAACTGCCAGGATCAAGTCAGGGTTACCGTTATTGCCACCGGTTTCAAGGTTCAGAAAAAGGGTTTCAAGCCTACACTGGCGGCAGTTGGCAGCAGCGCTTATGCCCGCGGTGAAAACCTTGATTCACCGGCCTGGTCCCGCTGGCAACAGGAAGATAAAATTGTTAACGAGTAATTTAATCTAAAATGATATTGGAAAACTGAATAAACGGCCCGGCACACTATTAAAATTAGTGCCGGGCCGGAATTTTAGTAACAGCAAAGCAGCCTGATATATTTTAGCACTCTAAGTATAAAAATTTTTCAAAAAAGGCTTTACACACAATATATTGTGTTCTATAATGGGATAACTGCAATATATTGATGGGAGAGCACATATATGAAATGTCCCTACTGCGGCGAAATTGATACCCGGGTCCTTGATTCAAGGTCGACCCAGGATTCTTCGGCTATTCGCCGCCGGCGCCAGTGCATCGGCTGTACCAATCGTTTTACAACCATGGAAAAATTAGAAGAAGAACCGATAGTCGTAGTCAAAAGAGACGGGCGAAGAGAGCTTTTTGATCCCAATAAAATTCTTAAGGGGCTGGTATTAGCCGGTCAGAAGCGCAATATTCCGCTCTCCCGCTGGGAAGAAGTTGTTGAAAATCTCGAGCGGGAGCTGCGCAGCAGTTATCCCAAGGAGGTTCCCGCCGACAAAATAGGCGATATAGTTTTAAAAAAACTGCGCACAATAGACGAAGTAGCCTATGTCCGCTTTGCCTCAGTATTCCGCCAGTTCCCTGACGTTGAAACATTTAAAACTGAGCTGGAAGAAATGCTGTCAGAAAAAAGAAGTCAGAATCCTGAGACCTGAGCTTAAAATATATAATTTAAAAAAATTTTTGAAAAATTAGAAGCAGTGTTTTCCGGTACCTCACATGCGACATCCAGGACAAGGGGGTTTTATAATTGGACGAAGGCGCAGCAACGGTTAAATCTGAAAAAAGGTCGGTTGTTGAGTCTGCCTTTAAAGAAATTCGCAAGCGTGATGGTCGGGTAGTGCCATTTGATCCCGAAAAGATCACTGACGCAATTTTTAAGGCGGCCAGGGCGGTTGGTGGAAGCGATCGCGGTATTGCTGAAAACCTGACCGGCCAGGTGATTAGAAGCCTGGAAGAGAAGGCCATGGACGGGGTTATTCCGTCGGTTGAAGAAGTTCAGGATGCCGTGGAAATTGCCTTGATCGAAAACGGCCATGCCCGTACTGCCAAAGCTTATATTCTTTACAGGGACCGACGCACTCGTATTCGTGAAGGAAAATCAGAACTAATGGATGTGGTCAAAGATATCCTGGTTGAAACCAGCCGTGAAAATGCCAATGTAAGCAATTCTCCTTCGGCCAAGATGTTGCAGATAGCCACAGCAGCCAGCAAACAATATTATTTAACCAACCTGCTGCCTGAAGAATATGCCCGTGCCCACGACGAAGGGGCAATGCACATTCACGATCTCGACTATTACAGCAAAACTTTGAACTGCTTGCAGATCGATCTTACCACCCTTTACCGGAATGGTTTTAATACGGGCTACGGTTTTATCCGTCCCCCAAAAAGGATTGCTTCGGCGGCCGCGCAGGCAGCTATTATTCTGCAGAGCAACCAGAATGATATGTTTGGAGGCCAGAGCTTTCCTCACTTCGACCGCAGTATGGGAGAGGTGATCCGCAGCCTGAAAGTGAAACCGGATTACGAAGAGATCTACCAGGCCATGGAAGGGCTG
>JBNJHN010000006.1:0-58819 GCA_051748565.1 Bacillota bacterium
GGCCCATACTAAGTCCTGGTTTTTTAAACCCTGTTTGCTTTCGATTTTTTATTTTCAATATGAATAGTAATTTTTTAATCAAAGGGTAGGGTTCTGCCCTTTTTTCACGAATTAATGCGAATGGGCTCTCAATAAGATATAAGAACAAAGGATGATTCTTATGGCAGATATACAATCAGAATTGGAAAAGGCGATTGAGACGATCAAAATTGATATAACTCTGAAAGAACGGGAAGAATTGGACAGGGAATTAAGTAAATTTTTACAGTGGTTGAAGCCCGTGCTGGCGGTTGATACAACTGGAATCGAGCGGGTTTTGATCAGCCATAGTGCGGTTAACGTCCTTCGGGAAGATTCTGCCCGGCAAGGTAATCCGGCTGAACTGCAGGAATCGGCGCCTGATTTTACAGGCGGTTTTTACCTGGTTCCACCAATCATAGAGTAAGCATGATTTAAGATACAGGGGGTTTATTGTGGAGCTAAGGGAATTTTCCATAAAGCAGGTAGCAGAAGCAGTTTATCATGGCGAAATATCTGCCCGCAAACTGACTGAAAAAACGCTTAAGAACTGTTTTGTTCTGAATGAGAGTTTGAATATATTTACTACTATTGCCGGAATTGATGCTTTGGAACAGGCTGAGGTGGTTGACCGGAAAGTTGCAAATGGTGAGCTTTTACCATTGGCCGGGGTGCCGGTAGTGGTAAAAGATGATATTTGTTATGGAGCATTGCCAACAGGTTTAGGATCGGCAGCATTTAAAGAGTTTTTCTCCCCTTATACGGCCACTGTTGTGGGGAAATTGGTCAAAGCCGGCGCAATAATAGTCGGTAAGACCAATCTTGACGATATGGGTTTAGGTTCTACTACTGCTGCTTCGCCGGTTGGACCAACAGTAAATCCCTGGGATGCTAAGCGTATGGCCGGTAGTGCAGGAGCTGCAGCTGTGGCAACGGGAGCCTGCATACTTGCCATTGAGAGCGATAGTGGCGGCGCACTGCGCCAGGGTGCTTCGCACTGCGGCGTGATTGGCTTGCGACCCACAATGGGGCGAATTTCACGCTACGGCCTTAATACCTTTTGCAGCTCATTTGGCCAGGTCGGCATTACAGCAATCTCAGGCGAAAATATTATCAATGCCCTGGAAATAGTTTCAGGATTTGACGAACATGATGCAGCCACTGTTATTTGCAAAGATAGATCAGGTGGGATAAATGATTTTACGAAGATCAAGAATTTAAAAATTGGTTATCCTGCCGCTGTTTTCGATTGTCTTGATTCCGGGCAGCGCGATATTTTCGATCTAGTTCGGGAAAGATATACTAATAATGGTTTTGAACTTATCGAACTCGATTTAGACTTGTTGCCTGAAGCGCTGCGAGCCTATTATATTATTGCCCTGGCCGAAACTTACTCAAATCATTCCCGATTCGATGGTATTCGATTCGGCCTGGCCGAAGATGCAGGTGACCTGGAAGAGCTCTACCGAAAAACCAGAAGCCGCACTTTTGGCCGGGAGGCTTGCCGCCGCAGTATATTTGGTACAATCCTGCTGAGTAAAGGCAATTATGATCTCTATTATCGCCAGGCTCTAAAAGTCTGGAACCTGGTGCGCCGGGAATTTGCCAGTGCCCTTACTAAATGTGACTTGTTAATGCTGCCGGCAGTCAAAACGCTGGCCGGGCTTATTACCGAAGAAAAAGACTTTCTCCGGCCCTGGGAAGATGACCTTTTCTGTGCGCCGGTCAGCCTGTCCGGGCTGCCTTCATTATGTCTGCCGGCAGGGCAGATAGATAAGCTTCCTATCGGGCTGCAGCTCGTAGGCCGGCCTTTCAGTGAGGAACTTCTGGTTCTGACTGGCAACCAGGCAAACCGGGGAATCAAGCTTTTTCCTAACGGGGTATTGTAAATGACAGAAAGGAAGTTATGCATGGAATACGAAGTTGTGATTGGGCTCGAAGTTCATGTTGAACTCCTGACTGAGAGCAAGCTGTTTTGCTCCTGCCCGAATCGTTTCGTTCCTGAACCAAATGTAAATACCTGTCCGGTTTGCCTTGGCTTTCCCGGTGCTTTGCCCCAGATGAATAAGCATGCAGTTCAAAAAGCGCTTACTGCTTCGCTGGCCTTAAATTGTGAGGTTGCCCTGTACAGCTATTTTGACCGCAAGAATTATTTTTATCCCGATATGCCAAAAGGCTACCAGATATCGCAGTATTTTGAGCCGATAGGGCGTAAAGGTTTTCTAACTGTCGAAGATGATCAGGGGCAGCCTAAAACAGTTCGTATCGGACGGGTCCACATGGAGGAAGATGCCGGCAAGCTGGTACATGCACCCGGTGGGACCTCATCGATGGTTGATTATAACCGGGCAGGAGTTCCGCTTATCGAAATTGTAACAGAACCTGACCTGCGGTCGCCCGGTGAATCCCGACGTTATCTTGAGCAGTTGAAACAAATCCTGCAGTATGCCCGGGTTTCAGATTGCAAAATGGAGCAAGGCAGCCTGAGATGTGACGCAAATATTTCGCTGCGTCCCGCAGGGAGAGAGTCTTTCGGCAGTAAAACCGAACTCAAGAATATGAATTCTTTTAAAGCAGTTGAAAAATCATTGGAACACGAGATCAAGCGCCAGGGTATAATTTTAAGCCGTGGTGATGAAGTTATATCTCAAACGCTGCGCTGGGAAGAAGGCAAACAGGAAACTATTGTTATGCGCGGTAAGCTGGAAGCGCATGATTACCGCTGTTTTACCGATCCTGAACTGGCACCCATTGAGCTGACTTCCGCTGAAGTTGAAGAAGCACTTGCCGCACTGCCCGAGATGGCTAAAGCAAAAGCTGCCCGCTTTAGAGAGGAATACGGCCTTCCCGGATATGATGCTGAGGTACTAACAGGCTCAAGATGCCTGGCTGATTATTTCGAGGCCTGCCTGGAATACTATAACAACCCCAAGGTGGTCAGTAACTGGGTGATGGGTGAATTTACAGCTCAATTGAATATAGCAGATCTGGAAGCTGATCAGTGTTCTTTTCAGCCAAAAAACATGTCTGAACTGCTGAAGATGATCGATGAAGGCCTGATCAGCGGAAAAATCGCAAAGGATGTTTTGGAGAAGTCCTTGAGGAGCGGGAAGCCGCCCCGAAAAGTAGTTGAAGAAGAAGGTCTGCTGCAGATCTCAGAACAGTCAGAGCTGGAGGAAATTATTGAAAAGGTAATAGGTGATAACCCTGACAGTATCGAAAAATATCACAGCGGGAAGACCAAAGTGATCGGCTTTCTGGTTGGCCAGGTAATGAAGGAAACCAAAGGAAAGGCCAACCCTCAGCTGGTCAATGAACTGCTTTTGAAAATAATCAATTCTTAAATATTTCAATCGGTCCTTATTGATAAGCTGGTTTCACCCTGCCTGATATGGAAGGGGACTGCTTTAACAGTGGTTCTATAGTTCCATACGGGCAAAACGGATCCCGGTAAGAATGGCAAGCAGGAGACAGAGCCCCAGGGTCACAGCAAGTGCCCCAGCTATGTCCGCCGGCACTGCAGCCCCTTTAACCAGCGGCACTATTTGGCCAATAAGCGAGTTGGGGTAGTAGTCAGCGACAGCGGTGTTGGATATGAACAGGTTAAGGATGCCGCTCAGAAAGAAGACCACGATGGCCAACCCGCCTGCCTGGAGCGGGCTGTTGAGGATAGTTGAAAAGGTGAATGTCAGCGTGGCGATCAACATAATATAGGATATGAGGGCAATAGTGCCCCAAAGGGCTTCGACGAGGGAGACCTTTCCCAGCAAACTCATGGTGTAGAGGTAAGTAATGGAGCTGCTGGCCAAAAGGCCGATGATAATAACTGTGTAATGAACGATTAATTTGGCAGCTAAATACTGCCACCGGCTGATTGGTTTGCTCAACATCCATCCTGTAACTCCGCTTAATTTTTCCCGGGCAACGCTGCCCATAATCACAAAGATAAGAACCAGGATCCCGATTTGTGAAACATCGGAAAGGTAAGAGGCGAAAACATCCTCTGGAGTTGGTTCCGGAATAACTATCTCCATGCCTTCAGCGAAATAGCCTAATATTTCATCCATATATATCATCATCGGGGGATCAAGCAGGGCGAAGAAAAGCACCACCAGGAGAAAAGCCGGGTAGCGGAAGCTGCGCCAGTTGGAGCGGAATTCTTGCAGGAGCAGTATTTTCATTAGGCCCGGCTCCTTGTGTGGTTTTCCTCGAGAACTCTGAAAAAAACTTCTTCCAGGTTAGCCCTGTTCTGCATGAATTCAGTAACTACAATTCCCTGTTTGATCAGAAGGGGCAGCAATTCTTCAGCCATGGCGACTGCTTTGCCCGGTTCAGAGATAACAAGCAGTTTCTCTCCTTGCATGGTTACTTCCCGTACTGAACTGTATTTGCTAATAAGCGCGGCTGCCTTTCTATTCTGTTCCGGCTTGACAGCAATTAAATATTGTTCCATAGCGTAACGGTTTAAAAGTTGGTCAGTGCCGGTTTCGAGCAGTTTACGGCCCTGGTCGATAATGGTTACATGGTCGCAAATTTTTTCAACATCGGCAAGGTTATGGCTTGAGAAGAATACGGTGGCCCGCCCTTTTAACCTGGTAATAATTTCGAGGACCTTTCGTCTTCCCTCGGGGTCAAGAGCCGACACCGGTTCGTCGAGGATGAACAGCTTCGGCTCGGTAAGCAAAGCAGCGGCAATACCCAAACGTTGCTGCATGCCGCGTGAGTAAACTCCAACTTTTCGTTTGGCGGCGTCATCGAGCTGAAAGTAATCGAGAAGGCGTTTAATCCTTGATCGGCTGTTCCTATAATCGAGCTTATAAATGTCGGCAACAAGGGCCAGGGCCTCGGCACCGGTGAGCCCTTCAGGGAATACCGGGTCCTGGGGCAGATAGTTGATAAACTGCAGGCATTTATGGTTTTGGCCGAACTGAAGTTTTTCTCCCAGGACTTTTATGTTTCCTGCATCAGCAGCAATCAGGCCCAGGATAATCTTGATTGCTGTTGTTTTGCCGGCGCCGTTTGGTCCCAAAAAACCATGCACGCTGCCTCTCCTGACAGATAAATCGATACTCTCGAGGGCTTTGTGGCCGGCGAATTGCTTGGTTAATCCCCGGGCTTCAATAGCGTAATCGTTAATTTTATTCCTCTCCTCTGCCGAATACCAGGTAAGCTATTGGTCCGAAAAAATTAACCAATATGATGATTAATGCCCAGGCCCATTTGGGAAGGTGCTTCACGAAACTGCGTCTGATCAAATCAATTATTGCCCATATGAAAAGTAAAAATTGGAACACAAGCAGAGGCCATATCAATTTGAGTATATCTTGAAACTCTTGCAAAATAAACTTCCTCCTCAGTTGAAGATTTATTAATCCCTGACCTGTTTGTAAGCCCACTCAAGCCACTCCATAGCTGTTTCGAGGTCTTTTCTTTCCACAGTTGCGCCGCACCAGAAGCGAATTCCACCCGGAGCATCACGGTAAGAGGCAATATCGTAGGCTGCATCTTCTTCTTCGAGCAGCCTGACCAATTTTTTAAGCTGGTCGGCTTCAAGGTCAACTGTCATACAGACACTGGTATTGGATCGAATTGCCGGGTCGGAGGCGAGAAAGTCAATCCAGTCATGTTTTGCAACAAAATCTTCAATGACCTTTAAATTGCTCTCACTGCGTTTAATCAGTCCTTTTAGCCCACCGACTCTTTCTGCCCACTGCAGGGCATCGAGATAATCTTCGTTGCAAAGCATAGAAGGGGTATTGATCGTAGAGCCTTCAAAAATTTCAGCCATTAATTTATCACCTTTTTTCAGGCGAAAAATCTTCGGCAGAGGCCAGGGGGGATCATAGCTTTCAATTCTTTCCACCGCACGCGGAGATAATATCAGTATACCGTGTGCAGCTTCACCGCCCAGGACTTTTTGCCACGAAAATGTAGCGACATCTATTTTCCCCCAGGGTATCTCCATGGCGAAAACCGCCGAGGTGGCATCACACAGTGTAAGCCCTTTCCGATCGTCGGGAATAAAGCTGCCATCAGGAATTTTAACACCGCTGGTTGTTCCGTTCCAGGTGAAGACCAGATCATGATCGAAATTGATAGCGGTCAAATCAGGCAGCAAACCGTAATCAGCCTTGATCAGGTTTACATTTTTAAGCTTAAGCTGTTTAACAATATCGTCGGCCCAGGTTTTACCGAAGGCTTCAAAGTAAGCTACATCTACCGCTCGTTCACCCAGCAGGTTCCACATGGCCATTTCAAATGCTCCGGTATCCGAGGCCGGGACAATACCAAGCAGGTAGTTTTCAGGAAGCCCGAGTATTTTTTTTGTTTTATCGATAGCCTCTTTAAGGCGTGCTTTGCCGATACTGCTGCGGTGTGAACGCCCAAGAGGTGCATCATTCAATGCTTCCAGCTTATAATCGGGGTGTTTGGCACATGGTCCGGAAGAAAAGCAGGCCCTGGCTGGTTTTCGTTTTGGCTTTCGGGACATAATATTAAACCTCCGTTATAAGAATATTTATGATCAATAATATATTAGTAATTCTGATAAGTAAATAGCAGAAAATTATGATATAATTGCAACAATTAATTGAGAATCATTATCAACTAGCCAGGCAAAAGTTTGCTTAAATGCTGTCAACTAAATATTTTTAATGGATTATCAATTCTGAGGGATGTGATTATTTTGACCAGATATTTGTTATTATTTATTGCCTGCTTGTCGGTACTTATATTTATTACTGGTTGCGGACTGGATGAGATTGAATCCGAGGAGGTTGATTCTCCGGTTCAGGTAGTGACAACAATCTATCCCCTATCTGATATAATCACCAGGCTGGGCGGTGAAAAGGTCAATGTGTCATACCTGTTGCCAGCCGGGGCGAGCCCGCATACTTATGAACCAACAATAGAACAGGCCCGGTTGATAGAAAGGGCCGATCTGGTAGTTTATATTGGTGCCGGTCTGGACGATTGGGCTGTTAAACTGGCAGAATCATCCGAATCAAATTTAATTCTGCTTGACCTTTCAAAAGAAATTTCTCTTATTGAGCCCGCTGAATACCGGCATCTTGTTGGTTCTGAAACAGGTGAACATGATTGTGATGATCATAATCACCAAAGTGATGAATGTAAAGATGATTGCGATGATCATAATAATGATCACGAGGATTGTGATCATCATCATGGACCTGAGGATCCTCATTTTTGGTTAGACCCAATAGTGGTACGGGATGAAATATGCGCGGAAATTTTTGAAATGCTTGTTTCGATTTCACCTGAGGATGAAGAATACTTTAAGAGTAAATTTGACTTATACTATCAAGACCTGACTGAACTGCATCAAGAGATTGAAAATGTCACCGCTGAATTTTCCCACCGTAGTTTTATTGCTTTTCATTCGGCCTGGCAGTATTTTGGCCTCCGCTATGATTTGCAGGAAGTAGCTGTCATTGCGCAGTTTCCCGGGCAGGAACCTTCCGCAGGCTGGCTCGCACATCTTATCGCGATGATTAAAGATGAAGATATTGCAGCTATCTATGCTGAGCCCCAGTATTCAACAGCACTTGCTGATAGAATATCTGAAGAAACCGGCATTACAGTAAAGATCATTGATCCCCTGGGAGGAGAAGATATGCCCGGGCGTGAATCGTATATTGAGATGATGCAGTTTAACCTGGCCTCTTTCCGGGAAGCCTTGGAGTAATTTAAATTTTGGAGGTTGTATAGGATGGAAAATATAGTCAGAGTGGAGGGACTGGGTGTAAGCCTGGCAGGGAAGGCAGTTCTGGAGGGGATAACTTTTTCCGCCCGCTCAGGCGAAATGACCGGAATTATTGGCCCCAACGGCGCCGGTAAAACCACTCTTCTGCGCGCCATTCTTGGCCTGGTGCCGGTTCAGGCGGGAAGTCTGATGGTGATCGGCCTTCCAATTACCAGGCTCAGGGAAGTTCGTCCAAAAATCGGTTATATGCCACAGCTCCAATCATTTGAAAGGCGGTTGCCGCTTACAGCAGCGGATGTGGTTGCGACGGGTCTGCTTGTGACCGGGACTATGCTTCGCAGGTTGAATGATAAAGAAAAAGTGGTAAATGAAGCTTTGCAGTCTGTAGGGATGGAATATTATGGTAGAAGACCTTTTCAGGATCTTTCCGGTGGTGAGCAGCAGCGTATTTTGTTGGCTCGATCGCTGGTGCGAAAACCGGCCCTTCTGCTCCTTGATGAACCAAATACCGGGCTCGATTTCCCCGCCCAACATAGGTTTGTAGAACTTCTTCAGAAACTTAAAGTAGAAAATGACCTGACTATAATCCTTGTTTCACATGATATTATTTCGGTTGCTTCTGCGGCGGATCAGCTGGTTTGTATAAATCGGACCATGCATATCCATGGCCGCCCTGCCGATGTTATGCACAGCCCCCATCTTGATGAAGCTTACCGGTGTCAGTTTGATTTTTTGAGCAACGGTGGAGATAAAGAGAGGTGCTGGCATTGAGTGATATTCTGGCTTACGGCTTTATGCAGAGAGCGCTGCTTGCAGCGCTGCTGGTTGGAACACTCTGTTCAACTGTTTCATTTTTTGTTGTTCTAAAAAGACTTTCTTTCCTGGGAGCAGGTATCTCACATACTGCCCTGGGAGGAATTGCTCTTGGCCTGGTTGCCAATATAGATCCTATCCTGACCGGGAGTATTTTTGCGATAGGTACTTCTATGAGTACCGGTTATATCGCCCGCATGGGCAGGATCAGTGAAGATGCAGTTATCGGCATTTTCTATGCATCTGGCATGGCTTTAGGGATAGCCCTGATCAGCACCTTTAAAGGGTATTACCCCGAATTGTTTGGCCTGCTTTTCGGCAATATTCTTTCGGTATCGGTTAGAGATCTGTATTTTATGCTCCTGGCCCTGGGTATTATCCTGTTGTTTGTTATACTCTTTTTTAAGGAACTGCTGGCGATTTGTTTTGATGAAGAAATGGCAGAAGCTGGAGGCCTTCCGGTCGGGCCCCTTTATATGGGCTTGCTGGCTGCAATAGGGTTAACAGTAATGGTGTCGATTCAACTGGTTGGTGTGGTGCTTGTAGCAGCTCTGATTGTAATTCCCGGAGCCACTGCTTACCGCCTCAGTAAGAATTATCGGAGCATGCTTTTTTTATCACTTGCAGTTGGTCTGGCCGGTAGTTTTGGTGGTCTGATGATTTCTTATTATTATCCGGTACCACCAGGTGCGGCGATTGTACTTATCCTGGCGGCTGCCTTTGCCTGTGCCATGGCTGTTAAAGCTCTACTGGAGAAATACCGCCGGAACAGAATGTTTTTATAGATAATTGCCTGAGGATCTTTGATTTTATTTTTTTACCGGGAGGCTCACTATGGCGGAAAAGTTTTTGCTGAGCGTAAAGGAAGAATTGCGGCGGCGGGGTTATAAATTAACCGGGACCCGCCTGGCGATCATTGAATATATGATAAGGGTAAAAGGACACCCGGGTGTACAGGAAATATATGAAGGTATTAAAGCTGAAATGCCCGGTATTGGGATTGCCACAGTATATCGCACGATAGATCTCTATTGCGAGCTTGGTATCCTCAGAGCTCTTACTTTAAGGAACAACTATCTCAGCTACGAGCTGAACCGGCCTGATGATCACCATCATCATTTGGTCTGCATAAGATGCGGTTGTATAATCGAATTTGGAAGCTGCAATTTTCGGCTGATAGCCGGAGGAATTGAAGAGGCCACACAATTTAAGATTAAAGAACATATTATTAAGGCTTATGGTTTCTGTCCCAGCTGTATATCGGAAGAAATTAACTATTCAACGGAAAAGATGTAATAATATATTGGCTGGCCGCCATATTGCAGCTCAACTTCCAGTTTTGGATATTCTTTTTCGATAATCGCGGCCAGTGTGAATGCATTTTTTTGACTTACATTCTGACCGTAGAAGATTGTAATAATATCGTTATTGTCGGCAACTATTTCCTTAGCCAGGCTGAGGGCAGCCTGGTTGAGTTTCTGATTGGCTGTGAGGATTTTATCTCCGGATAAGCCCAGGAATTGGCCCTGCTTGACTTTTATACTTTTTATAATTGTATCCCTGGTTGCATAGGTGATCAACCCTGTTTTAACTTTTTTTATGGCCTGGTCCATAGCTGAAACATTTTCGTCAACCCGCTCAGTTGGGTTATAGGCAAGCAGAGCAGCCAGTCCTTCCGGCAGGGTCTTAGATTTAAGGACAGCTACCTTCTTCACGGTTAAATTTTCTACCTGTTCGGCCACCAGGATAATATTTTTATTATTCGGAAGAATTATTGCAGACTGCTGAGGAAGGTTTTCCACGGCATTGAGAAGATCTTCGACGTTGGGATTCATAGTCTGGCCACCGAAAACAATTTCATCTGCACCAAGGCTGAGAAATATCTCCCGAAATCCTTCCCCGAATGAGACAGAAATTATTCCAGCTTCTCCTTTTTCCTGTTTTTCAGGGCCCGGCAATAGAACTGCTTTTTCCAGTGGTACAGAAGTTTGGAAGGCTTCATTGTGTTGGTCGAGCATGTTTTCTATTTTGATGTCATGCAGGGTGCCGTATTCAAGAGCTGTTTTTATAACCAGGTCGGGAGAAGCCGCGTGTATGTGAATCTTTGCAATGTGGTTATCAGTTACAACGAGCAGGGAATCGCCAAGGGAAGAAAGTTTGGCTTCCAAACCGGTAAATATGCCTTGATTTGACTTAATGATCATCTCTGTGCAGTAAGGATAATCCAGGTTAAAGGGTTCGGTTAAATTGGCCATTGTGCCAATACCACCTGCAGCCACGGCAGACTGTTCCAGATTTTTATGAGGTATAATTTCATTTAATGAGCGTTTCAGGGCGTACAGGCAGCCTTCAAAAAAAACCAGAAGCCCCAAACCTCCGGCGTCAACAACACCGGCTTCCTTCAGTACTGGAAGCATATCAGTGGTTTTGTCGAGAGCTTTTTTACCGCTCCTAATTGCCTCCTCCATGCTGTCGTAGAGGTTTTCTCCTTTACGTACTGCAGATCTGATGCCGCGGGCCATTTCACGGGCAACAGTCAGAATTGTTCCTTCAACCGGTCTGGAAACCGCCCTGTAAGCATAGACTACTCCATATTGAAAGGCTTTACTCAGCTCACCGGGGGTTATATATTCTTTTTTGCGCAGTCCGTGCGCTATACCTCGCAAGATCTGGGATAGGATTACTCCCGAGTTGCCCCTGGCCCCCATTAAGGCTTTTGATGCCACTATTTCAGATAATTCCCCGATCGATTGCCCCTCATAAGCCATGGAACCTTCCACAGCAGCCTTTAGAGTCATACTCATATTTGTGCCTGTATCACCATCCGGTACGGGGAATACATTAAGTGAATTTATTGTCTCTTTTTCACGATCAAAAAAATAATTGGCCCCCAGGATCATTTTTTTAAAATCACTGGCATGCAGGGAATGACCGTACTCTGATTTGGTAGCGGAATTCAATGAAATATCTCCTGTAAATAATATTAATTATTACTTAACTGAATAATAACACAAATCTAATTGAATGGCTAACTACTCTTCCAGGTAATTAAACGTGATTGCGCAGCATCAGCTCGGCTGGATGAGGTTCCAGATAGGTCTGATTTTGCAGGTAAGCTACTTTGTATTTGCGAACATAATGGTTGATCAGGGTCAATGGGACTACCAATGGTACTATCAAACGGGCATAGCTGTCTGTAAGTTCGATCAGCTCAGCTTTTTCCTCACTAGAGATATATTTTTTAAAATATCCATTGATATGCAGCAAGACATTGGTGTTTTTCTTGACAGTTGCACTGAGTGCGAGCGATTCCATTAAATTGGATTGATAATCATCCAGCAAAATTTCTTTTGGCATTTTCTTTCCCGCAGCAACTAGTTTGCCCATTTTTGAAAGGTGCTTGGGGGTGTGAGCCATTAGCTGAAGCTTATGCTGGGTATGAAAAAGAACCAATTTTTTATAGTCGGGTGTGTTTTTCATGAAGTTTTTCCAGCGCTGGTAACAGAAGACTCTTTCAATAAAGTTTTCCCGCAGAGGAGCATCACGCAGGCGTCCTTCTTCTTCCACAGGTAAGAGCGGAAAGCGGTTGACTATAGCAGCAGCAAACAGACCGCGCCCTTTTTTCTGGGCCTGGCCGGAATCGTTATAGACCTTTACCCGGTGCAATCCCGAGCTGGGTGAATCTTTCTTGAAAATAAAAGCACAGAGGTCTTCACTTTCCAGCTGGGACACTCTTCGGCTGCAAAAGCTGAGCATTTTTCCTGTATGATCATGACCGCTTTTCGAAGTTACAAGTCGCGGTTGTTTAGGATCTCCTACCAGGCGCATTGTTTCACGCGGTACAGGGAGGCCGCATTCGACTTCGGGGCAGACTGGAACCAATTCAAAATAGGCGGAGAGGACATCGGTTATGTATCGGTCGTGTTTATGGCCACCGTCATAACGAACCGGGTTACCCATCAGGCATGAACTTACTCCTACACGAATTTTCTGTTCCATTTTTTGCCCTCCAGATTTAAATTCGGCTGCGGATAGAGATATCCTTTATTTCGTTATACCGATTATCCTGCCGGAAAAAAATATATAGGCAAATTATTTATTATGCTGTATATTTAAGTCGAAATAATATGAAGATATCAAAATGGAACTTTGTTCTGTAACCAGCAGCCAAAGTAGGTAAGACGAATGAAAGGAGTGCTTATTATGATTAAAAAAGCGGGGGTAGTTACTATATTGTCGGCTATTGTGTTGGTGCTCTTTTCTATTGGGACAGGATGCCAGCCGCAAGAAGTCGAGGTTGAGGAACAGATTATTCTCGAAGGTGAAGGTATATTTACAGGGCAGATAGACAGCAGCTCGGTTGAAATAATTATTGACGGACAGCCAAGGGCTTTTGGACTGGGAACAGGTGTTAGCATTACCGGTATTAGTGATGGAGCTGAGGTTGTTTTCGCTTACGTTGAAGAAGAAACCAGGCCGGTTCTACTTTCTATAATGGCAGTTCATGTAGAAGATGAAGTATTACGGGGTGAGGGTTTCTATAATGGACAAATCGATAGCCACTCGGTAGAAATTGATTATAAAGGCCAGCCTACTGCTTTTGCTCTTGGTGAAGGCACAACAGTGGAAGATATCGCCGAAGGCTCACGAGTCGCTTTTACTTACCAGGAAGATGCTGAAAGAATGCTGCTGCTTACGATTGAAGTTATTGCAGAACCTTCGGCTGATGAAGCCGGTGAATTGGTCGGTGAGGGGACTTTTGTTGGGCAGATTGATGCTCAGTCAGTCGAGATCGAAATATTCAGGGCTTTTGTTCTCGGCGAAAACGTAAGTGTAGAAGAGATAGAAGACGGTTCAGAAGTAGCTTTTACTTTTACCGAAACCGGCCCCAGAGCTGTTCTCGATTCAATCAAAGCGATTGATGAACCTGTTGAGGGAGATGTTATGCAGGGAATACTGGTTGGGCAGATTGACGGGCAATCAGTTGAGATACATTATTTCCAGGCATTTGCCCTGGATGATGGTGTTGATATTTCTGACATAGAAGACGGCGCAGAGGTTTTTATTACTTATAGGACAGGTACGTATCGACCTATTCTGACTTCTGTAACGGTAAAATAGCAGAATTATTTTAAGTTAAATAAAGCCATCAACCAGTATTATTTGGTAATGATGGCTTTTTTGACTGATTATTTCGTATTTTATACCTCTTGTTTTACTTGCATATAACATGTTAAGATAGGTGAATGATAAAAAAAATTGCTTATGAAAATAATATAATAGAAAACATAGTTTATTGCCTGAGAGGAGTACTGGGATGACGGATTGTAAGAGTTGTGGCATGAGCTACGATAAAAAGGAATACGACTTTTGCCCATATTGTGGAGAGGTTTCAGAAGACGAAGTAGATACTCCCAAACCGGATGCAGGGGAAAAACAGTCTAAAAAAGCGGAGCCAAAAAGGCAGGATGCGGCGAGAAAAACCGGCAGCCGGTTTAAACTTATTGCTATCGGTCTGGCTGTCGTTGTTGTATTCGCAGCAGCCATATCCGCACTATTTGTACTTGATGATTCCGCTGTAACAGTACCCGGCAAGTATGCCACAATCCAGGAAGCAATTGATGCTGCTGAAGATGGTGACGAGATTGTGGTTGGCGTTGGTCTTTACAGTGAAAACATTGATTTCAATGGTAAGAATATAATTCTGCGCAGTACAGACCCCGATGATCCGGATATTGTCGGTGATACCATTATTGATGGCAGGGGAAGCGGAACAGTTGTATCTTTCAGAAGCGGAGAAGGTGAAGGAGCAGTTTTGAGCGGGTTCACCATTACCCGGGGCAGTGGTGTCCTAATTTCCGGGGGCAGTTCACCGGTTATCGAAAAATGTATTATTGAGGACAATACAGCTGAATTCGGGGCAGGAATAGCTATTTTCGATTCGTCTCCCACAATCAGGGAAAACTTGATTATCGGTAATTCCGGTTTTCTGGGAGGCGGTATATTTATTGAAGAGTCATCCCCACTGATTGAAGGAAATACAATTATCAGGAACAGGGCGGAAATGGGCAGCGGAATGGTAATCATTTCTGATTCTTCACCGGTAGTTATCGATAATCGCATAGCCGATAATGTCGCCGCAAGGCTTGGCGGAGGAATTGTTGTAGCTGTCAATTCTTCTCCGACCATAAAAGGAAATACTGTGACGGGCAACATGGCGGACCGAAACGGTGGGGGCATGTTAATCGAGGAATCGGATCCTATTGTGGAAGAGAACACCTTTTCCAGAAACCGGGCCGCTTATGGCGGCGCCCTGTTTATTATTAATTCCCTGAATACCGCATTACTAATAACCGGGAATAACATTAATGACAATCTTGCTGCTGTTGCCGGTGGCGGTCTTTATCTGGAAAGTTCGTCTCCAACTATCGAAAACAATAACATTAGCGATAATTTATCCGAAAATTTAGGAGGCGGTGCAGCGATTTTTAATTCTTCGCCTGTTTTCCAGCGTAATACTTTTGAGGGAAACGAGGCAATGGGCCCTGAAGGCGGTGGTGCAGTCTGGGTTTCGTCAGATTCAATTCTTGAATTAAGCGATCCTGACGATAATAATTACCTTTTAAATATTCCTGATGATATTTATCGTGAACTATAAACAGCAGTAATCGACCTGCTTGATTTTTGCCAAATTGAAAGGAGCATAAAAATGCAATCACACAGCGGAAATAAAACCCGCAGTTTCAAAATAATCGGCTTGGGAGCGGCCGTCCTTGTTATTATTGCCCTGATTGTCCTGGCTGTTAATTCTTTCTCTAATCCCAATATTACTGTACCGGGAGATTATCGCACTATCCAGGAAGCAATTGATGCTGCTGAAGACGGTGACATTATTATTGTTGAACCCGGTGCGTACTATGAGAGAATCGACTTTCTGGGAAAAAATATCACAGTGCGCAGCACAGATCCGGACGATCCCCAGGTAGTTGCCAGCACCTTAATTGATGGCCGTAATAGGGGTTCTGTGGTCAGCTTCCTAAATGGCGAGAGCGATGGGGCCGTCTTGAAAGGTTTTACCATTGCCGGGGGAGTGGGAACCAGGGAGGCAATTATCTATGAACATGAGGGAGGAGAGATCGTTCACGAAGGCTATTTCGGCGGGGGAATTTTTATCGCCGGAGGCAGTTCTCCGACGATCACAAATAATTTAATTAAAAATAACCATGTCGATCTTGATGGTGGAGGTATAGCTGTTCTTAACTTTTCGAATCCGGTGATTCAAAACAATATTATTGAAGACAATACATCACTAAACGGGGCCGGTATTACGGTCTGGAGCTCCAGCCCGATAATTGAGGATAATACTTTTCGGCAAAACCGGGCCAGTTATTTAGGCGCAGCCATCTCAGTTGATTTTGAATCTTCCCCTTCCGTCAGTGGAAACGAAATCATTAACAACTCTGCCACGAGCGGAGGTGGGATTGCCATCTGGCAGTCTGATCCGATCATTAGCGCTAATACTTTGAGCAGAAACTCGGCTATCTGGCTCGGCGGTGGTATCCTGGTAAGCGATGCTTCTCCGACTATTGACGGCAATGACATCTCGAGGAATTCTTCAACTAATTTCGGCGGAGGAATTGCCGTATCCGAAGGCGCTTCACCGGTAATTAGCAATAACCAGATAAATAATAACTATACCGAAGAAAACGGCGGGGGTATAGCTGTAATTGAGGGTTCTCAGCCTGTGATTACTGACAATATAATCTCTGAAAATGCAGTTATTTTCGGCGGTGGTGGAATTTATGTTGATGAGTCGTCACCAACAATAGCCAATAACAATATTTACAAAAACCTGGTCCAGCAGGATGGTGGCGGAATTGCCCTCATGAATGGTTCTAATTCCACCATAACAGCTAATATTGTTGATGATAATATTGCCGGACGGTCAGGTGGGGGATTGGTTATCGCTGGGGATTCTACATCGTTCCTTGAAGACAACACAATTTCCGGTAACAGTGCCGCTATAGGTGGCGGGCTGATTGTCCAACAATCGACTGTGACCATGGAGAGGAATATGATCAGTGAAAATACTGCCGGAGATGGTTCAGGCGGGGGGATTATTCTGGTTTTAAATTCCGTTGCTGAAATCAGGGACAATACTTTTAGTGGTAATATCGCTTTTGAATTTGGCGGCGGACTTGTTGCTTATGAAGAATCCGTTGTCACGTTAATTAGTAATGATTTTATCGGTAATGAAGCCGGCATGGGTGGTGCTTATATCGGCTTTGGAGATGCAAGTATAAATACAGGCGATCCCGATAGTAACACTCACAGTGGGAATATCCCCGAAGATATTGAAGCGGAAGATAATCAGGAAGAAGATGAGACTGAAGAAAACGAGGACAATTAAGACACCGGGGTTAATTAAACCCGGGCAGAAATAGTCCCCAACTTTCAGTAATTATCCTCTGGGCCGCGAAAGAAGTTATATCATTGTGATCCAGTGGTGGCGATACTTCGACAAGCATTTTTTAAGTCCGCTGCATACTTAATTGGCAATAGCTTTGATTCCCTGCCGGCAAATATCGGCTGCCGTGAATATGTTTGCCCGGTGACCATCTAAAAAATGCAGCTCCTGAATTTCAAACGAACGAATACCGATGAAATAAACCTGCCCCAGAGGCAGGTTGTTTTTTTCCAGGAAACGCCGGTGGGTGTAGCCATGGGAAAGAAAGTTTCCATCGATTTCGTTACAGAGATCAAGATGAGCATCGAGATGGATAATATCCAGTGAGTTGGCCCATATGTCTGCTGCCGCTTTCCTGTCTGACATTATCAACCATGGGTGGCAAATAGCTTACGTTAAAAACGGTGAAATGCAGGTATAAGATAGGTGTAGATATATTTTTATTATATGTTATAATAGTTGTGCAAATACTTGAATGTATCGGGACGGGGTGTTAGAATGTCTCCAGAATTTGATAATGGGGATCGTTGTGAAATATTTTGCAGCGATCAGGATAAGGTTGACCGTGTAAGGAAGCATCTGGACGGTTTGGATGTCATGGTCGACATCTTCAAAGCGCTCGGGGATAATACCAGGTTTAAAATAATATTTGCCCTGTGGCATGAAGAACTTTGTGTTTGCGATATTGCCCTGACCGTTGATATGCCTGTAGCAGCTGTATCTTATCATCTCCGCTATCTCCGCAGCCTGAGGTTAGTGAAATTCAAGAAAAGAGGTAAAATGGTTTTTTACAGCCTCGATGACACTCATATCGAACAGCTGGTTCAACTGGCCCTTGATCACAGCCGGGAAGAGCTGCAGCAAAGGAGAAGTTAGATATGCCGGGGTTTATTGAAGATATTAATTCGGATTTACTTTATGGGATAGTCCTTTATACCAAAGAATTGATCATACGCGTAATTCCCATGCTTGTTGCAGCTGTCTTCTTGGCCGAATTGGCCAGGCTTTGGCTTGGAGATAATCGCTTAAAGTTATTGCTGGCAGGGAAAAATGCCTGGTTCGGGCGCATAAGGGGAGCTGTACTTGGAGCAGTGCTTCCCTTTTGTGAATGTGGTGCTTTCCCTATAATGCTGGGCCTATTGAGGGCCGGTGTCCCAACCGGTGCAGCATTGACTTTTTTTCTGGTCAGCCCGGTGGTTAGTATGCCCGCTTTCATGATCCTGGTCGGAGTTTTTGGATTTCCCCTGGCCTCGGCATACCTGCTGATTACTACAGCGACGGCCTTTGCTGCAGCAATAATAATTGAGCCGATTGGGAAGCGCTGGGGTATGTTTAAGAAAGGGATCTTTGTGAACGAGGGATTTGAAAACAGCTCTTTCATTACCGCCTGCGGTTCGTCGATTCAATCTTCCTGCTGCAGCAAGGCTGCAGGAACCGGAAACTGTGGGAAATTAAATATATATCAGAATGTCTTGGTACCGGCATTTAGCCATACTTTTACACTTATGAAAAAAATACTGCCTTATGTTGCCGCGGTTATTCTGGTTTCAGCTTTATTGCGGAGCCTGGTTCCACAGCAGCTTATTGGGCAGTTCCTTGCGGCCAGGGCTCCTTTTGATATATTCGTTGGTGCACTTATCGGTATTCCGGTTTACAGCGGAGATTGCGCTATGATTGCTCTGGCAGCGCCGCTGATCGGTGCAACAGGAGCGGTAGGGGCAGGAATAGCTTTTATCATTTCCGGTTCAGGGACCAGTATCAGTGGCATTATATTTATGAGTTCGATTTTTCAGCGCCGATTCCTGGTTCTGTATGTTATTTCAGTTTTCTTTATTGCGCTCATTGTTGGCTACCTGATTTCAGCTTTACTGGCTCTGGGTATTGTCTGACAAAGTGATAACAAAGGCTAAACCTTAATTGCCTCCCCCCTTTTAATCAATCGGTACTGCCCTGAGGGCCTGTTTTCGGGATTTCCTGTTAACTGTTTTGCTCTTTCTGCAGTGCCTGATATAGACGGTATCCCCCATTCAGGTTTCGAACACTCTTAAAGCCGTTCAGGGTAAGAATTCGTAATGCCAGGTAAGAACGCAGGCCGATACTACAGTAAGTAATAACCTCTTTTTGCGGATCCAGTTCGTCCAGCCGTTCGCGCAGTTTTCCGAGAGGGATATTTTTTGAGCCCGGGATATTCCCCAGCTTATTTTCTTCAGGTTCTCGGACGTCAAGAATTTGATAAATGCCTTGATTTTCCATATTTATGATTTCGGCTGCCTCAATTGTCCTGTAATCACCCCGCAGGAGGTTTGCTGCGACATAACCGGCTATATTGACAGGATCTTTTGCCGATGAGTATGGTGGAGCATAGGCCAGCTCCAACGCCTGAAGATCATAAACCGTATTTCCCGAACGCAGGGCGGCAGCTATGACGTCAATCCTTTTTTCCACACCGCTGAATCCGACGGCCTGGGAGCCCAGGATCTCCCCTTCGGGGCTGAAAAGCAGTTTTAGAGAAAGCGGACTTGCCCCGGGGTAATAGCCGGCAAAGTCGTTGGGATGAATTATCACAAAGTTATAATCGATGCCTGCATCTTTCAGGATTCGTTCATTAACTCCTGTTGTAGCCACGGTCATATCGAATATTTTAAGAACAGAGGTGCCCTGGGTGCCTTTATATCGTTCCTTACGGCCGCTGATATTGTTAGCCACAATACGGCCCTGTTTGTTGGCCGGACCAGCCAGCGGAATAACCGCCGGTTTACCTGTAACAAAATTAGTTATCTCCACGGCATCGCCAAGAGCGTAAATTGAAGGGTCACTGGTCAGCATATAATCATTAACCTTGATGCCTCGTTCAACTTTCAGTCCTGCTTCACTGGCCAGCTTCGTTTCAGGTTTAACTCCAATTGACAGTAAAACGAGATCAGTCTCCAGGAGCTCTCCATCTGCCAGTTCGACTCTTAGACCGTTGTTTTTGTCATGGTGAAATTGCCTGACACCGTTTCCCAGACGCAGGTTCATGCCGTGCGAACGTAAATACTGCTGGACCAGTGCAGCCATCTCGGCATCTACCGGCGGCAGGACCTGGGGGCCTAATTCGACTACGGTTACATCCAAACCACGGTTTTGCAGGTTTTCGGCCATCTCCAGGCCGATATATCCGGCGCCCACGACGACCGCTTTATGAAGTTTATATTCCTCGAGATAGTTATAAATACGATCAGTATCAGGGATATTGCGCAGGCTGAATATCCCGGGGCTGTCGATACCCGGAAGTGGCGGCCGAAGAGATTCCGCACCTGGTGACAGAACCAGGTAATCGTAGCTCTCTGTATATGCATCACCCGTAGAGAGATTCATAATTTTAACCTCTTTTTTGGCACGGTCGATACTTAGAGCTTCATTATTAACCCGTACTTCTATATTGAACCAATCCTTGAATCTTTGCGGCGACATCACGAAGAGATTCTCCCGTACTTTAATTGTTCCACCAATGTAGTAAGGAAGGCCGCAGTTGGCGTATGAAATATACTCTCCACATTCAATAATAATAATTTCTGCTTTTTCGTCTAAGCGGCGCAGGCGGGCTGCGGTGGAGGCGCCGCCGGCTACTCCGCCGATAATAACAGTTTTTAAGGCCATGTGATAACATCCCCTTCAATTGGCATTTGTATTATTATAACAAAACTTTATAATTTAGCTGTATATTGATGCTTATTTTTAATTTTGATTTGGGTAGCATTGTTGACAAGTAACCCAAGGTCTATTACGATAATTCAGCACAGAGTATTGGTATAAATTCGTAGAGGAGTTTGCAAATGTATATTGAAGATATCAGCCCCTTTATCTTTGAAATAGGCCCGTTTGCAGTCCGCTGGTATGGTTTCATGTTTGCTGTTTCAGTAATGGTTGGTTTCTACTACATGCGTAAAAACGGCATAAAAAGCGGTTTTAGTGAAGATTTTATATTTAATCTTTTTATAATCATGATGCTGGCATTAATAGTTGGGGCCAGGGCAGTTTTCGTCGTTGCGAACTGGTCTTACTTTTCGGAGAATCCCGAATTAATAATTCGTGTTGACAGGGGTGGTCTCGCTTTCCACGGTGGCCTGCTGGGAGGGATTATCAGCAGCTGGCTGTACTGTCGTTATAAAAAGCTGAACTGGCGCAGCCTGGCCGATCTTGCTGTTCCGGGGATCGCATTAGGCATTATTCTAGTGCGCATAGCCAACATCTTTAATCAGGAAATTCTGGGCCGTGAAGCAGAATTGTTGGCCTTTGAACGCCACCCGACCCAGGTATACGGTTCACTGATCGGAATTATCCTGCTTATTTTACATAACTACCTTGCCCGGCGGACGGATAATAAGCCTGGTTACCTTTTTTGGAGTTTTGTTTTCGGCTACACTCTTTTACGCGGTTTAATTGAAGAAACTTTTCGCGAGAACCCACTGGTGGTCTGGGGTTACATCAGCGAAGCCTGGGGTGCGGGGTTTTTTACAGCTGTCCATTTATTCACTCCTTTCATAATAGCCCTTTCTCTATATATGTTTTGGATAATTAGGCGTGATTAGTTTTACTTCTGAAATTGGGGCGGGAGTGCAGATATGATAGTAAATATTTATATATTATGATATAATAATATTAATAATATAGTTTAAATAACGGGGGCAGTTAAAAATGGCTAAAATAAATTTGTTTTGTAAGCCCGTTTACTTCACTGTTACGATACTAATGGCAGCTGCCGGTTTATTGTTTTTCACGGCCGCCTGCAGCAATGAAATTGGAGTTGGCGAAACGGAAGAACGGGTGGATAAAATTGAAATTGAGGAGGAAAAAGATATGAGTGAATTGCGCGAGCGTCTGACTGACCTGCAGTTTGCCGTGACCCAGGAAGACGCCACTGAGCCGGCTTTTAACAATGAATACTGGGATAATAAAGAAGAAGGAATTTACGTTGATATAGTTTCCGGAGAGCCTTTGTTTTCCTCGATTGATAAATATGATTCCGGTACCGGCTGGCCCAGCTTTACGAGGCCTCTGCTTGAGGAAAATATTGTTGAAAAGGAAGATAGAAGCTATGGTATGGTCCGAACTGAAGTCAGGAGCAGGGAAGCTGACTCACACCTTGGTCACCTATTCAATGATGGGCCCCAACCGACAGGGCTGCGTTACTGCATTAACTCGGCTGCCCTGCGATTCATACCAAAAGATCAGCTGGAAGAAGAAGGCTACCGTCAGTATGTTAATTTGTTTCAATAATTAAATTAAACATAGTTACGCCCTTTGAATTTCTATCATGCTCTTTTTTAGTTATAAACTGCATGATAGAATTTAAAGGGCTTCTATTTTTTAAGAGGCCTGATAAAAAAATTTTTATGGGGCAATATTTTTGTCGGCAACGGAAAGAGATGAATCTGCCATAAGCGGAATCAGTGTAAATCCAAAAGAACCCGTGGGTTTTTTATTACCGGTTTACTTTGTTGTTTTCAGCGCCTTTTTCGATACACATGCCCAGATGCCGGTTTTAGCCCCTTATGCCCTTACTCTTGGGGCAACACCCTTTATGATAGGTGTTGTGATTGGTTCATATTCAATCTTCAATATAGCCGGTAATTTTATCGGAGGGGCAATTATCGATCGTAAAAGCTGGAAACATCCTTTATTCCTTGGTTTATTTGGGGTTGCTGTAATATTGGTACTTTATACCAGGGCTGATAGTGCAATGCAGCTGGCTTTTATCAGGGCTGGTCATGGTTTTATGGGAGGGTTGTTGGTGCCTGCTGCCCTGGCCTGCCTGACTGGGGAAGAGGGAAACAGGGCATTTCTGGGATCACGGCTGGCATATTTTGGTGCAACAATTGGGTTGGCAGCTATTACCGGGCCGCTGATTGCCGGGATCATTGCAAACAGATTTGGCTATCCTGCCGTATATTACACCCTGGCTATCCTGATTTTTGTTGCGGCAATTTCCTCCACTATTATCCTGGGTAGCCGGGTCATATGCAGCAGAGATAACAACTCTGTTCCAATATCCATCAGGCAGATTATTTTCAGGCCAAATATGCTGGGCGCATTTTTGTTTGCTTTTGGAACAATGGGTTCAACTGGCACTTTGGCTTCATTTTTGCCTATACGTGCGGGAGCAATGGGCTTAAATCATGCCCAAACAGGAATGCTATTTACTACTTTTGCCCTTTTTGCTATAATTACCCAGATGATCTGGCCTGGAACATTAAAACCTGTGCTTTTAAAAAATTTTCGGGGTTGCTATATAGGTCTTATCTTTCTTTGCCTGAGCCTTGGGTTAGCTGCTTCTCTGAATAATATCTCAGGATTGTTTGGAGCCATGATTTTATTCGGTATCGGTTTTGGTCTGTCGTTTCAGGGCATGATTGGGTTGGTAATTGAAGATGCATATTACGTCTGGCGCGGACGGGCTATCGGACTATTTTTTGCAGTTTATTCACTTGGGGTTGCTTTAGTTCCTCCTTTAAGCGGACTTATCTGGCAAAACTTCCCAGTAATATTTCCTTTTTACACTGCAGCAGCAGCAGCGCTGTTCAGCCTTCTGGCAGGCAGTTACTATGTTCGGGAAAGCCCTGAGTGTTAGCAGTTTAACTTTAATAAGCCACGATATTTAATTTAAAAACCACAAAGGCCAGGGCGATTATAAGTCAATAATTTTAGTCTTGACAGGCCTATTGTGTAGTGTTATATTTATATTGTTAGCTTGTCCTAACAAGGTGGCTTTTTATTTGTCACTAAAGTTAGATATTACTAGCAAAACCGGATAAGGAGTTGAAATAAGTGATCAAATCCATACCGTTTACTTCTTCTCTACAGGATTATCTTGAGGTAATTCTTAACCTGGTTCAGGAGAATAAGTTAGCCCGTGTAACCGATATTGCCGATCAGCTCAATATTGCCAAACCCAGCGTGATTCAGGCCCTGTCTTTGCTCAAAGAAAAGGGTTTAATTGTGCAGGATCGCTATGGTCCTGTGGAACTGACTGCTGAGGGCCGCCGTTACGCCCTTAGAATACAACACAGGCATAAAGTAATTTACGGATTTTTAACCCAGGTTCTCGGAGTATCTCCAAAAGCAGCAGAAGAGGATGCCTGTTTGATGGAACATGATTTAAGCGGAGAAACTTTCGAGCGCCTGATCAAATATTTACAGGGACAGAAAATTGATACCGGATTAAGAAAAGAAATAGACTGGAATTATAATTCTTTAGATTAGCTTCGGAGGTGAAATTTTATGGTAGTATCACTGGTTGAAATGAAACCCGGCCAGAGCGGAATTATTTCTGCCTTAGAAGGAGGAGCCGGTTTTGAGGCAAAACTTAGCCATATTGGCTTGTACAAAGGAAAGAAGATTAAAAAAGTCAGCTCAGTTTTTAGCCGTGGCCCGGTCACGGTTTGTGTTGATAATTACCAGGTCGCCGTTGGCTATGGTAAAGCAATTCGCATTAAAGTGGAGGTAAACGATATTGAAAAAAATAGTCCTGGTCGGTAACCCAAATGTTGGGAAAAGCGTTGTATTTTCTAATCTGACCGGTTCAAAAGTAATGATTTCTAATTATGCCGGAACTACGGTCGAATTTACCCAGGGCAAACTTAATACGGAGCATGAGTCTTTCGAAGTGCTCGATGCACCGGGAACTTATAGCCTGACCCCTACATCCAAAGTGGAAGAGGTTGCTTCTTCACTGGTTGACAGGGCTGATATCGTGATCAATGTAGTTGATGCAACAAACCTGGAGCGCAACCTTTTTTTAACTACCGAAGTGCTTGAGCGCAATGTTCCTGTACTTGTTGCCTTGAATATGATTGACGAAGCTGAACACAAGGGAGTAATAATTGATGTCGAAGAATTGGAATCACTGCTTGGTGTGCCGGTTATTCCGACTGTAGCGGTCAGTGGGGAAGGGTTGAAAGATCTTGTTGATGCCCTGCCTCTGGCAGTAAACCGCAAAACGGATCCGCTGGAGATTTCCGATCGCTGGTCCTATGTCGGCAAACTGGTCGGAGAAGTGCAGGAAGTCGTGCATCGTCATCACAGTTGGCTGGAAACATTACAGGATGCCAGTTTGAAGCCTTTGACAGGAATTCCAATTGCTGCAGTTGTTCTATTCCTTGCTTTTCAATTTGTAATCGGAATCGGTGAGTTTTTGGCAGAATTTCTTGAGGAATATATTTTTGAAGGATTTTATGAGCCGTTGTTGACTTACATGAGTGGCTTAATGGGTGAAAGCGGTTTTTTACATGATATCTTAATCGGTCGGCTGATTGACGGCGAGATCGAGTTTGAAGAGTCGCTGGGGGTTCTCACTACGGGTATATTTGTAGAGCTTGGTGTTGTGCTGCCATTTCTGGCCGTTTTTTACCTTGCCCTTGGTTTTCTCGAAGATTCGGGATACCTGCCCCGACTGGCTGTAATGGTCGATCGCAGCATGCACAGGCTCGGCCTGCACGGTTATTCAATCATACCAATGGTCCTGGGCTTTGGCTGCAATGTGCCTGCCGCCCTGGCAGCCCGAAACCTTGATAGCCGTCGTGAAAGATTTATTGCCTGTACTCTTATGGCGGTAGCAGTGCCCTGCATGGCTCAACTTGCATTGATAGTCGGCCTGGTTGGACGTTTTGGGGCAGCTTACCTGGCCGTGGTGTTTGCCAGCCTCTTTTTTATCTGGGTTGTGCTGGGGTTGATTATAGATCGGGTTATGCCCGGGTATACGCCTTCCATGGTCATCGAGATTCCTCCTTACCGTCTACCAAGCCTGAAAGCGCAGGCCAAGAAGCTGGGGATGCGTATTAAGGGTTTCCTCGTTCATGCAACGCCTTATATTTTAGGTGGGATACTGGTTGTTAATATTCTCTATACGGTGGGGATTATTGACTATCTCGGCATTCTTTTTGCCCCGGTAATTGAAGGGATGCTTGGTTTGCCCGGCGAAGCGGTTTCAACCTTACTGATTGGCTTCCTGCGCAAGGATGTAGCAGTGGCCATGTTAGTACCGCTGGGTCTCGATGCCCGCCAGTTTGTAATTGGTGCCGTTGTTCTGGCCGCATATTTCCCCTGTGCAGCAACTTTTACGGTTTTGGTCAAAGAGATGGGCTTGCGTGATATGTTCAAGTCTGCATTGATAATGATTGCAACCGCTTTTTCCGCAGGCTTTATCTTAAATTTGTTGTTGGACACTATCATCCCAGCAGCTTTCCTGGCAATCGGTTTAGTTGTTACCGCAATTATCCTTGCCCTGGTTCTGGGCAGTACTTCGGACCGCCGGGAACTTAAAGATTATGACAGTGCTGCCTGAACCTGTAAAAGAAAGATCATGGTATTAGTACCATAGGTATTGGGAAAAATTTATGAGGCTAAAATGGCAGGTTTTTACACAGATAAATCGAGAACAACCTAAGATAGTGATGAGGCGGAAAAGTTTTTTAAAACAGAAATAGAGGGCCGAATATTGGCTAAAGGCCTGAATTAGGTGATTTAATCGAATTGGCAATACGTCTCTTGAGCCTGTTCAATCTTTTATTTAAGGCTGCGGGACAGAGATCACTGCTGACCGGAATATCCGGGTTGCTCTCGGTAAGGACCAGGACCTGCTCAGTAAGCGCTAGTGCGGAATGGTATTTGCTGCAGCGGTGCTCATAATATTTGGCCAGCTCTATGTAAGGAGCAGGGTCAGCCGAATTCTTTTTTATCGAATCCTGCCAGATCGAAACAGCTTCAGCCCAATCGCCCTGGCGCTTAAAATATAAGGATAGTTCCAGGGCTGCTTCCTCCGCCAGTGGAGTCAATTCACTGCATGAGGCTTCACGCAGGTAATTTAACCCTTCTTCAGTTCGTCCGGATTGAAGGCAGAGCTGTCCCAGGGCCAGCGCCTCACCGGGATGCTCTATATGTTGACCGGCAGCCAGGTGAGAAACTCTTTCCAGGAGTGTTACCATTGACAGGATATCTAAGATATTATGGTGGAAGACTTTTTTCAGTTTTGCTGTTTTTCCCCGTCGCAGGTAATCGAAGTAGACGGCTGGTATTTCGGCGCCCGGTATATCATCGAATCGCTGCAAACCGAGCAGGGTTTCTTCCAGTGAACGCAGGGAGCGAGAAGTCAGGCGTTTTTTCCAGAGGGTTCGTGCACACTGCAGGAGGTCCAGGTGTTGTACCGGTTCGGTATGTCTGAAACCAGCCAGTATTTGGCGGGTCTGAATCAGAGGCAAGTCGAACAGTTTTCCGTTAAAAGTAATCATAGTTGGAAAGCCTGAAGCAGCTTCAGCAAAATGACTCAAAATCGCCCTTTCTTCTGCAGGGCGTCGCAGGAAATACTGGCGAAGCAGGAAATGATCTTCTTTGAACCACCCCAGGCCGATTAAAAATGCCCATGTGCCGGTGCCTCCTGACAGTCCGGTGGTCTCGATGTCAAGGAATAGAGATCTCTGCGGGTTGAAATTATTCAAGCTTTTATCTCGCGCCGGCAAAGCCAATGCCGGTCCGCAGCAGGATAATATCCCTGAAAGTGTACTGACTCCGTGTTTGTGATCAAGAGGAAAAAAAAGTTCACGGATGTAACAGCTTCCAAAAGCAGTATTCTCTTCACGGCCTTCTCCGGGGAAAAGATCAATGTTTTTATCGGCCTGCAGGTTTTCCGCAAATTGCCGCCCCGTCTTGACTTCGCCAGAGCGGCGCAGCTCGGCCAGTCGCGATTGGAGGTTACGCATCACTTGAGAATCACCTCGAGCAGCTGAAGTGCGGGCAGCTTGCCTGTTTCTCCGCCCTGCAGGGCAGGCCCGACACAGGAAGGGCAGCCTTCGGTACAGATGCAGTCAGTGATTGCTTTACGCACGGCTGCCATTATTTCACGGTAAATATCGTAGATTTTTTGGCTGTAGCCGACCCCCCCGGGAAAATTATCGTAAATAAAAAGAGTTGGCAGTTCGGTGAAAGGTGCTTTGACCTGGCTGACAGAGCGCAGGTCGCGTGGGTCTCCCATCAGGAAAAGTGAAGCGACCTGGGGAACCAGGTTGGCCAGACCAATTAAACCTGACTGAACAGCTGCCGGGGACATCCCGCCAAGTGAACCGGGAGGAAATGCAAGCCAAAAAGCGGTGGTGTGCATCTCTGTTTCAGGCAGGTCAACCGGTCCTGCCCCCAGGTTCTCATGGGTGTTAAAACGGATCTTTTTAAACATCGATACGAGGGCGTTGATCCGCACGTCACCCCAGGAAAGATTTACCGAGTTAGTCTCCTGTTCGAAGGAGTCAAGTACTTTCAAATCGACCGCAAGATTGGCATCGGTAAAATAATTTACTTCCACTTCTCGCACATAAGCCTTCTTTTCTTCGAAATCGAGTGTTTCTACCTGGAACTGCCTCCCTCCGTGCATGTAAATCGCTTCTTCGTGGACCAGCATTGGTGCGCTGAAGCGGTCGACCTCTCCGATAACCTGAGGAGAGGGGCCGGTAATATCGACTATGACCACGTTTTCCATGGTCGCACTGCGCAGGCTGATCTCTTCTGCCGGATAAGCATCTTCCATCCAGTGGTAACGGTCATCGCTGAGGTAAAGGACGCTTTCTTCCTCGAGAAGCTGTAGTATTTCAGCAATCTCGAATTTGCCGAATTTATCATACCTGTCGAAGGGCAGTTCAAAAGCAGCGCAGCGGACATGGTTGGTCAGGATAATCATATTGCCGGGATCAGCAAGGGCTCGCTCCGGGCTTTGCCCGAAAAAATAGTCGGGGTTGGAGATGATGTACTGATTTAAGGGTTCGCTGTTGGCAATGAGCAAGGCCATGGAAGTGCCGCTGCGCCGCCCCGAACGGCCGGCCTGCTGCCAGGTGCTGGCGATACTGCCGGGATAGCCGGTCATGATGCAGGCATCAAGGGCCCCAATATCGATCCCCAATTCCAGGGCATTGGTGCTGACCACACCTTTTACCGATCCCTTGCGCAGCCCTTCCTCGATTGCCCTTCTTTCGCGGGGCAAATACCCTCCGCGGTATCCCCTGATCCCGCTGTCTTCTCCGGGTCTTATTTTCATAACCTGCTGCAGGTATGTTAAGAGCACTTCGACTGCCAGGCGGCTGCGGGCAAAAATTATTGTTTGGACCCCTTTCCGAATCAGCCCGGAGGCAATCTGGCGTGCCTCGAGCAGCGAACTGCGCCGCAGGCCCAATTCAGAGTTGATCACCGGTGGGTTATAAAGGATAAAGTGTTTTTCCGCCCGCAGGGCTCCGTTTTCATTAATAACTTTAAGTGGTTCCTCAATTAGTATACCGGCCAGTTCACCGGGATTGGCTATCGTGGCTGAACAGAGAATAAAACGGGGATTGGATCCGTAAAAAGCGCAGATTCGCTTCAGGCGGCGAATAACATTGGCGACGTGGCTGCCGAAGACGCCTCGATATTGATGCATTTCATCAATTATGATGAATTTGAGGTTTTGAAATAACTGCACCCACTTGGTGTGATGGGGCAGGATACTCGAATGGAGCATGTCGGGGTTGGTAACTACTATATGGCCGCTGCGGCGGATAGCCTTACGCAATCCGGGTTCGGTATCGCCGTCGTAGGTGTAACAGTTCAGGGTTGTATCGAGACCTGCGGTCAGTTCTCGCAGCTCGGCAACCTGGTCCTGAGAAAGAGCTTTCGTTGGAAAAAGATAGAGAGCGCGGCTGGAAGGTTCTTTGATCATTTCGCTGACCACGGGAAGGTTATAGCAGAGCGTTTTACCCGAGGCGGTTGGAGTTACCACTACTGTATGGTTGCCCTCTTGAACGGAATCAATTGCTGCTGCCTGGTGGCTGTAGAGTTTTTCAATACCGTGCCTTCGAAGGGCTTCACCAAGCTGGGGGCCCAGGTAATCGGGTATATCGCAATAGCTTCCTTTTGAAGCCTGTACGCATTCCCACCTGGTGACATTGCTCATGAAAGCCGGGTCTTCCTGCCATTGCTGCAGAATTTCATTAAGTTTCGACATTAATTAAACCGCCTTAAACATAAGTTTGCCATACCTAATGTATATTCGCCATCAATATTTATTATCCTACCTGGCATCTAAAACCTTCTTGAAAGCAAAGGATTTGGCAGGCTGCCGGCGAATATCATAATCATATCACAAGCTGTTCAGATCATAACATTACAGGAGGTTGGATAGTGGGACACTTGGCAGGAGGCAAGGAAGAAGCATACCATGCCCTGGCGGATCGGTTGAGCAGGTTTCCGGTTGGGGTGGTGATTAACGATACTTTAATGGAGATATTGAAACTTTTATATACCGAAAAAGAGGCTGCTGTGGGCAGCAGGTTTCCGATAAAACCGCGGCCCCTGGCCGAGGTTGCAGCATTAATTGGAATGACTGAAGAGAAGACCGCAGCAGTTCTGAATAATATGGCCGATAAAGGTTTGGTTACAGATATTCCCCGCAAAGGAACTACCTATTACATGCTTAATCCCATAGTTGTGGGGTTCTTTGAATTTACTCTAATGCGCAATGACAGGGCAAACCTCCGCGAACTGGCGACTCTGTTTGACAAATATATTCATGATAAAGCGGTGGCCAAAGAGATCTTCGGTTCAGATACTAAAATGTTCCGCGCTCTCATTTACGAGCGTTATATTCCCGAACTGGTCCAGACTGAGGTCCTTGATTACGAGAAAGCTGAAGCTGTGATCAGGGAGTCCGGTGGCGGAGGACTTTCGATATGTGCCTGTCGCCACAAAAACCACCATCTTGAGAAGCCCTGCCGTTACCCGATGGAGGATATTTGCACATCACTGGGCCGTCCTTCCGAGTGGCTGCTGCGGCGCGGATTGGCCCGCAAAGCGTCGGTAGATGATTTGCTAAAAAACCTTGAACGCAGTTACAAGCTGGGACTGGTTCTCACCTGTGATAATGTCATCGATGAACCGGCTTATATCTGTCACTGCTGTGGCTGCTGCTGCGGGGTGCTGCAGTCTATCAACGATTACCAGGTTAGTTCTGTTCAGCCCAGCAATTTCAGTCCTCAAATTGATCCCCAGGCCTGCCTGAGTTGTGATGCCTGCGTTGATGCCTGTCACATTAACGCGCTGAAATCCACAGAAACGGCGGAACCTGTAATTGATTATGAAGTCTGTATCGGCTGCGGTGTCTGTGCTGCAGCCTGCCCGAGCGAGGCCCTGCAAATGGTTCGCCGGGATAGTATTTATAGCCCACCGGAGAATAAATTGAACCAGCTTATTAATATTGCACTGGAGCGGAATCGTTTGTAAGGGCACAGGCCAATATCCAGGGTTTAGTTCCGGAATAAGAATAGGAAAAAAATTAATTATTTATAGCAAGATTCTCTCGTACGGGGTTAGCTAAATTTTGAGTGGAGGTATGTTTTGATGCGTAAAGGTGATCCGTACGGAACCCACCGGGTAATTGAACCAAGAGGGCTGCTCCCCCAGCCGGCCTGGAAAATCGATAACGACATGGAGATCTATGACAATGAGGTGCTGATCGATGTAGAGATATTGAATATCGATTCGGCCAGCTTCACCCAGATTGAAATAGAAGCAGGTGGTGAAGAATCCCGCATTGCCGCTATTATGACCGGTATAGTTAAGGAGAGAGGAAAACACCATAATCCTGTAACCGGTTCTGGAGGAATGCTGATCGGTAAAGTGGAAAAAATAGGGCCTGCTCTTAAGGAAAAAAGCGAACTGAAGATTGGGCAGAGATTGGCAACGCTGGTTTCTTTATCTCTCACCCCGCTGCGGATTGATAAAATTAAAAAAATCCACAAGGAGATTGACCAGGTTGAAATCGAGGGGAAAGCGGTTCTTTTTGAGAGTGGTATATATGCTGTTTTACCCGATGATATGCCGCAGACCCTTGCCCTGGCTGTTCTCGATGTTGCCGGAGCGGCAGCTCAGACAGCAAAATTGGTCAGACCGGGAGACAAGGTAGTTATTATCGGGGCCGGCGGCAAGTCAGGTTTGCTATGTCTTCATGAAGCGAAGAAACGGGCTGGAGTAACAGGCCGGGTTATCGGTATTGCTCCGCGTGAAGCCAGCAAAAAACGAGCTGAATCGACCGGCCTGTGCGATACTGTCTTGATAGCCGATGCTGCCGATGCCCTTGATGTTATGAGAAAAGTTGAGGAGGCCAGTGGCGGAGAAATGGCCGATGTAACGATCAATTGCGTAAATATTCCCAATACCGAACTTTCCTCCATATTAGCCACCCGTGATGGCGGCCTGGTTTACTTTTTCAGTATGGCTACCAGCTTTACAGCTGCAGCTTTGGGAGCCGAAGGTGTGGGAAAGGATGTAAATATGATCATCGGTAATGGCTATACCCGTGATCACGCAGCCATATCGCTGAATATTATGCGTGAAAACCCTGTGCTGCGTAAAATATTTGAAGAATTATATACATGATTTTGGGCCGGTTGTACCTGCCTGATGGAGAGGTGGAAGCAATGGATAGCGTGATGTTAAGAGTGCGAATCAGCGAATCTGACGTTCATTACGGTGGTGGACTGGTCGATGGAGCCCATGTCCTTAAGTATTTCGGCGACGTGGCTACGGAACTTCTTATTCGCCATGATGGTGACGAAGGACTTTTTGTCGCCTATGATTTAATTGAATTTAAAGGACCGGTTTATGCCGGTGATTATCTTGAGATACATGGCTGGATTGACCGGATCGGCAGAACATCCAGGCATATGCAGTTTGAAGCGAACAAGGTGATTACTAATGCGGGAATTAAAGATTGTCCGTCAGCCTGTGATGTTTTGTCGAATCCAGTGCCGGTAACGCGGGCAAGTGGGACATGTGTTGTTCCCCTGCATTTGCAGAGGTATAAGCATGACCATGGATCAGCCGAGTCGGGAGATGTGGATTAATGAATGAGTTAATTATTACAGCCGCCCTGACCGGTGCTGAAGTGACCAGGGATGATAACCCCAACCTGCCGATAACCCCTGTGGAAATTGCTGAAGCAGCTTACCAGTGTTACCGGGCCGGAGCCTCTGTTGTGCACCTGCATGTTCGTAATGAAGACGAGACTCCCACGCAGGCAGTGGAAATATATAAGAAAACTATCGGTTTAATCAAGGCTGAGTGTGATCTGATCATTCAGGTTTCAACCGGAGGTGCGGTTGGAATGACCGCTGAGGAAAGACTTCAACCTGTATACCTGAAACCGGAGATGGCAACACTTTCAACAGGCTCGGTTAACTTTGGTGATGATGTATTTATGAACCCCCCTGCCTATCTGGAAGAGTTTGCAAAAGTTATGATGGAACAGGGTGTAAAGCCTGAAATTGAAGTATTCGATGTTGGCATGATTAATAATGCCCTGCAACTGGTTAAAAGAGGCTATATTCCCGAGCCGCTGCACTTCGATTTTGTTATGGGTGTGCCCGGGGGCATACCGGGTACGATTAAGAATCTGCAGCATATGGCAGAGAGTATCCCTTCCGGCAGCACCTGGACAGTGGCCGGTATGGGGCGGACGGAATTGCCTCTTGGCACAGCCGCGATTATCATGGGGGGTCATGTAAGGGTTGGATTCGAGGACAATATCTATTACGAAAAAGGCTTGCTTGCCGATAGCAATGCCCAGCTGGTTGAGCGAATTGTCCGGGTTGCTCAAATTCACAGCCGTCCTGTCGCATCGCCTGATGAAGCGCGAAAAATACTGGGTCTGACACAATAATCTTTTTCCCTATTGTTCAGCATAAAGGGGCCTGCCCGGCTCCAGGCATCCGGTTTTTAACTTCTGAAATATTTACTTTATACCGGCTTTGAAAAGGGACCCCTGGCAGGAGCCGCGAATTTTTAGTTCCTTTTCTACCAATGAGGCGATCTCACCGGCACTTTCCGGCCAATGTGGGGCGATCAGGAGCTCCTTTCTGGCAGCCTGGCTGGCAAGACGGTGGATGACTATCCCCGGAGAAAGTTTTTCCAGGCAATCGCAGATCACAGGAATGTAATCTTCAGCTTTTTCATATACTCCCACTTCTCTTTGCAAATACTGCCCGGCCAGGGCGGTATGTTTGATTACCTGCAGGTGATGGAATTTAACTCCGTCAACCCCCAGGCGGTTCAGAAAATTAATGGTTTTCAAGATCATGGAGGTTGTTTCTCCGGGCAGTCCGAGGATGATATGTGCACAGGTATAAATACCCCGGTTGCGGGTAAGGTTCACTGCTTCGGCAAATGAGGCCGAGTCGTGCCCGCGGTTAATTCTATTAAGAGTGCTGTCATGGGCTGACTGCAAACCATATTCAATCCAGAGGTGACAGCGGGCTGCGTAATTTTCCAGCATTTCAAGGATCTCTTCAGAAATGCAGTCAGGTCTTGTAGCTATGCTTAAACCGATCACTTCGGAATTGGATAGCGCCTCATCGTAAAGTGCTTTCAGGTGTTCTAAAGGTCCGTATGTATTGGTATAGGATTGAAAGTAGGCCAGGTAGAGGGCTTGCCTGTTTTTTTTCCTGCCTCGTTGGATCTGCTCGCTGATTGAAAGGGGGTTATCGCTTCTGCTGAAAGGGGCAAAGGAAGGGTTGTAGCAGTAACTGCAGCCATCCAGGCCTATAGTTCCGTCCCGGTTTGGACATGAGAAGCCCGCATCTATGGGGATCTTGTATACAGGTTCACCGAATTTTCGCTTAAAAAAACTGCTAAGACGGTAAAACCATCCCGGTTGTTGCCGTGCAACATCAGAAGTCATAATCAATCAGCCTTTGTTTCAATTTCATCTGAACTGCCCAGGGCTTCAGGTCGCTCCAGGTAAAGCAGCAAGACCGATATATCGGCAGGACTGACTCCTTCCATGCGACAGGCCTGGCCAATAGTGGCCGGTCGTATTTTCTCCAGTTTTTGGCGGGCTTCCCTTGACAGGTTTATTGCTTTTTGGTAGTTAAAGTCAGCCGGGATTCGTTTTTCATGCATGCGGGCTGTCTTTTCAATCATTTGCTGCTGTTTATTTATATAACCTGCATATTTAATCTGGCTTTCCAGCTCATTTATTGTCCCCTGGGGCAGCTCAGGAATTTTCATGCCTTCCCATGTGAGGTAAGAATAGTAACTGATTTCCGGTCGCCGGATTAATTCCAGCGCGCTGACCGGATGTTTCGGAGCAGCGGAACTCTGACTGCTTAAAAAATTTTCAATGGTGCCGCCCGGATTGTATCGGGTGCTTTCAAGCCGCATCAGCTCTTTTTCAATAAAATTCTTCTTGGCAAGATAGAGACGGTAGCGTTCTTCATCGATCAGGCCTATAGAACGGCTTTTTTCCGTCAGGCGAAGGTCGGCGTTATCCTGGCGAAGCAGAAGGCGGTATTCCCCGCGTGAAGTAAAAATGCGGTACGGTTCCCGGACTCCCCGGGTGACCAGGTCGTCAATCATTACTCCGATGTAGGCTTCATCACGCCTGAGTATAAGCGGTTCCCTGTTGTTCAGGTAATGTGCGGCATTAATTCCTGCCACAAGGCCCTGGGCGGCTGCTTCTTCGTAGCCGGTTGTGCCGTTGACCTGTCCTGCGAAGAAGAGGCCTGGTTGAACCTTTGTTTCCAGGGATGGCTTTAATTGGATCGGTGGGGCGTAATCATACTCGATGGCATAAGCAGGGCGCATTATTTCCACATTTTCCAGTCCTTTAATTGTATGCAGAAAGTCCTCCTGGATTTCGGGTGGCAAACCTGTGGAAATGCCCTGTAGGTATAACTCATCGGTATCAGCACCCTCTGGTTCAATAAAGATCGGGTGGCGGTCGCGGTCAGCAAAACGGACGATTTTATCTTCGATTGAAGGGCAGTAACGTGGACCGCTGCCTTTGATCAGGCCGCTGTAGATCGGGGCCAGGGCAAAGTTCTCACGGATCAAATCGTGAGTTTTACTGTTCGTATACGTCATCCAGCAGGGAATCTGTTTTGCGGGAGCGCCCCGGCCTGCAATTGAAAATCCGGGGGCGTTGGGATCACCGTGAACCGGGGTCAGGTCATTAAAATCAATACTGCGCCGGTAAACTCTGGGTGGTGTGCCGGTTTTAAATCGATCAAAATATATGCTTAAATTTTGCATGCTGCTTACCAGGTTAATGGAGGGAGTGAGGCTTCCGGGTGAGGCAGTGTAGTGGCGATCACCCAGAAAAATTTCTGAGGCCAGGTAAACCCCGCTGCAGATGATTACAGTTTTACTTTTATAAAAGGCTCCGCTGCGCCCGAATACCCCTTTAAGCGATCCGTTTTCAACCCTGATTTCCTCGGCCATATCTTCGCGGATAGTTAAGTTTGGTTCACCTTCAAGGGTCAAACGCATTGTACGCTGGTAACCCCATTTGTCAATTTGTGCGCGCAGTGCCTGTACTGCCGGCCCTTTACCTGTATTTAAAAGGCGGACCTGCAGCAGATTCTTGTCGGCGGCACGGGGCATTTCGCCGCCGAGAGCATCAATTTCCCTGACCAGGTGGCCTTTACCCGGTCCTCCCAGGGATGGGTTGCAGGCCATGTAAGCGATCATGTCGAGGTTTAAGGTTAAAAGAAGCGTACGGCAGCCCAGCCTGGCTGCAGCCAATGCCGCTTCACATCCTGCATGACCCGCCCCGACTATGACAATATCATATCTGCTGTCGGAAATTATATTTATTCCTGAAAAAGTCATCTGGATCCACCAGCCCTTTGCTATTCGTAACCGCGGGCAATCGGCATGCGACGTCCCAGGCCAAAAGAACTGGTGGTGATGCGCAGCCCCGTTGCCGCCTGGCGCCGTTTAAACTCGCTTTGGTCCACCATTTGAATTACTCTTTCAACGGTCTCTTTTTCAAACCCTTTGGCGATAATATCTGGAGCGGACATGTTTTCTTCAATATAATGCTGCAGGATTGGATCGAGAATATGATAGGGCGGAAGGGAGTCTTCATCTTTTTGATCGGGCCGCAATTCTGCCGAAGGAGCTTTTTGAATTGTTCTTTCCGGGATAAGATCGCTTCCATGAATTTTATTAAAGTGATCAGCCAACTCGTAAACCATCATTTTTGGAAGATCTGAAATAGCAGCCAGGCCACCGGCCATATCCCCGTAAAGGGTACTATAGCCCACGGCAAGTTCGGATTTGTTACCGGTAGCCAGGATCAGGCAGCCTTCCCGGTTTGAAATATGCATCAAAATGTTGCCGCGTATGCGAGCCTGCAGGTTTTCTTCAGCCAAATCCTGTATTGGCCCTTTTCCCTCGTTTAATAGATCAATAAAAGCACTAAAAGGCTTTCCAATCTTAATCAGGCGAGAGTCTATCCCCAGGTTGGCAGCAAGGGCGGTGGCATCTTCCAAACTGTGCTCTGAAGAGTATGGTGAAGGCATCATAACGCCTAAGACATTTTGCGGACCGAGTGCTTTAACGGCCAGTGCAGCTACAACAGCTGAGTCAATCCCCCCGCTTAAACCCAGGGCGACCTTCTTAAAACCGGTTTTTATCACATAGTCTTTAATGCCAAAACTCAAAACTTCCATGACCGTGCCGATGTCGTCTTTACCTGGTGTGGCTATTTTTTCTGCCGGCTGAAAAAGTTCCTCTGTTTCTATGAAGAATAGCACTTCTTCAAATGCGGCAGCACGGTATATAAGATCTCCCCGGTGATTATAAACCAGGCTTGATCCATCAAAAACCAATTCATCGTTTCCGCCGACCTGGTTCAAATAAATTATTGCGGTATTATATTTTTTTGCCAAAAAGGTCAGTATCTTTTCACGCAAACTGTGTTTCCCAAGGTGGTAAGGAGATGCAGACAGGTTGAGCAGCAGGCGGGCGCCCTGGGCAAAAAGGGTCTCCAGTGGATCGATATCATAAAGTGGTTTGGGAAAATATACCATATCATTCCAGATGTCTTCACAAATAGTTATAGCTGCCGGCAGGTCACTTAGCATCTCTACCCTACGTTCTGTGCAGCGGGTGAAGTACCTTGCCTCATCAAAAACATCAAAATTGGGAAGCAGTGTTTTAAGATGAACAGATTTGATCTTGCCTTTTTCCAGAAGCAGGGCCGCGTTATATAGCTTATTGTTTGCTGAATGAGTTGCCCCTATCAGGATCCCCGGCCCTGATGGCAAAGTCAGCGGCAGTATATCTTCAACAAGCAAAGTTCTTTCCCGATCGACAAAACTTTTGTAAAATAATAAATCTTTGGGGGGGTATCCACATAAGGTTAGTTCAGGAAAAACTACTAAATCGGCACCGCCATCTACTGCTTGTTTGTAGTAATCTTTAACTTTTTCCGTATTTTTTTTCAATGCCCCGATGGTTGGATTAATCTGGGCCATAGCAATGCGCATCTTTCGAACCCCCCGAAATAAAATAAAACTCACGGGAAAGCGACTTTCCCCTGAGCGTTTTTCCCGTTAGTATATGTTACCTATTCTGGCTGAATTATAATCAAGAGGCGTCCCAAAGTCAAGGCAATGTGGCCGGTAATCGTGGCCGGTAATGCTGGTAGTGGCGAGGGAAGCTCTCAATCTTACTGGTTCTTAATTCCATGTTTGCTGCCAACTTGCCTTTGAAAATAGCTGCTAATATAATAGAGGTGATCATTAAGATCTGCTGGAAAACGGGACGGCAAATACCTGCTCTTTAAACTTTTCTCGGTCCCTGACTCCAGACTATCAAACCCGGAGGTGATCGTATGCTGGAAATATATATTAAGAATGGTTGCCCCTATTGTGACAAACAGCTGGAAGTTTTTAAAAAGAAAGGCCTGGAATTCAAACTTTATAATGTCAGTACGGATCCAGATGCCCTAAAAAGGGCTCGTGAAGATTTTAATGCTGACAGGGTTCCGGTAGTGGTTGAAGATGGTATTGTCAAAAACATTGGTTTTGGCGGCGGTGGTTGAGGGATCTAGACTCAAGCCACCGTGTGTGGCTATTTGTGGAAAATAAAAAAAGTACGTCATTGATTTGGTAACCGTTGATTTAAATAACACTTATCTAAATATTGCTTTTATTGGGCTTACCTGATTTAGAATTTTTGTGCACACAGAGGTAATTTGTCGGAGAGGGTAATGATTTTACTTTTGTCAGCGTGGGTCGAGATGAACTACAGTGTCACAGTGACAGTTACTGCTGATATGTTCTTCAACCCGGTGGGCGATTAAGTGAGCTTCATCTAAACTTAACAGGGCACTTACCCCGATATGAATGGTAACAACTTTCCAGGAACCGTAGTCGTGTACTTCCAATTCATGGGCATCTATGACTCCATCAATCTCCTTGGCACAGTTTAAGACCCTTTCCTGCAGCTCTTCAGACTGGGCTGTGCCCAGAAGGCGGCTGCATGACTTGAGAGCAATTTTCAGCCCTGTGTAGATTATAAAGAGGGCAATAGCAAAACCGAAATAGGCATCAAGTACAGGCAGTCCAAAATAACCTCCGGTGAGAGCGAGCAGAACCATGGCCGATGAAAGGGAATCGCTGCGGTGATGCCAGGCATCTCCGGTCAACGCTTCGGATTTGATCAGGGTGCCTAGTTCTGCAGAAAAGTGATACATGAATTCCTTGATCAAGATGGCTGTTATAACAGCAATTATGGCGGCAATACTGGGAGTGGCGAAAACTTCTTCGATCAGCCTTATATATGAGCTGTAGAAAAAGGCAACTCCAGCTCCCGTAAGCATTACAGCAATGATCAATCCGGCCAGGTATTCGATACGGCCATGGCCGTGGGGGTGTTCCCGGTCCGGTTTCCGCCTGGCAAGTGAGAAACCTATCAGAACCGCCAGCGATGAAAAAATGTCAGATGCACTGTGGGCGGCATCGGCGATAAGGGCGATACTATTGATAAGCAGCCCGAAAATTAACTTCAGCAAAGTCAGAACAATATTTCCTAAAATACTGACCCAGCTTTCGATAATACCTATCCTGTATCTTTCGGCAGGCTTAATCAGGTCCCTTTTATCAGTTAGTTTATGGACCAATCGACTGGCAAGGTATTTCATGAAGTTGCTCCTGATTGTTCTCACTGAAATTGATATAAACCCTTATAATTATATCACAGCAATAGTTCCATTTCAGTTTTACTGAATCGGAAAAGTGTTTATTATTGCTGAAAATGATTGCCCGCCAACCTTGGTTCACCCTTGCATTAATCTATGGGCCATGAATTCGATTATCTTGCCTATTCTCAATTTAATAACCTTAAACTTTGCTTTACTACTTCTTTTACCTTTTGTAAAATTACAGACAATATGTCATAATTATTAATTAGGAACAATTAAATGATCACGCAATGAAGGGAGGGGGCCTCCGGTAGGCGGGCCGGACATATTAAAATGCTAATATATTAAGTTCCCGTATGATAATCAGCATCAGGGTAGCCCTGAACGATTTGAGACGGGATTTTTATTTTAAAAAAGTAAGGAGGTGAGCAGCCTGGTCGATACACCAGGCTGACCGATTGAGTGAAAGAGGAATAATTGTTCATAAGCCATATACCCGGCTAAGCCGGGATGAGATTGAGATGATCAATAAGGCATCATTAGACATCCTGGAAAATCCGGGGATTTTATGTTACCACGAAGAAAGCGTATCCTTGTTGGAAAAAGCGGGGGCCAAAGTTAAGGCTACCCGGGAAGGTGAGCATGTTGCCTGGTGGGTCAGTATCCCTTCAAAAATTGTAAAAGAAGCACTTGATACTGCCCCATCAAAAGTAGTTCTTGGTGCCCGTAAGCCGGAACACAGGGTTTCTCTCGAAGCAGAAGGTAATCGGGTTCATTTTGGAAGTGGTTCAGAAACAAACTACTGGTTGGAGGTCAAGCCGGAAACCTTTGTTTCAAAAGAAGACGGCAGGGAAAGAATAATCCCTGTCTTGAGCAGGAGTCGCGGCAATCTTGACTATCTTTGCCGTTCTGCTCACCTGGCGGAACAGCTGGATAACCTGGATTTCTTTATCCGCAATGTCAATGTGCAGGATGCCGATATAACCACTGAAAATAAAGATGTCAATGTTTTTTTTGCCTCTCTGAACCATACTACCAAGCCTGTGATAAGTGGTGTCGCCGACTTTGATCAACTTGACAAGATCGTTGGCATGGCCGAAATAATTGCCGGAGACAGGGAAAAGTTAATTGAAAATCCGATTGTATCATTTATCACAAGTGTGATTAAGAGCCCATTGCAGGTAGTAGCGGAAACAGCTGAAAAGCTGATTGCCATTGCCAGGCTTGGTTTGCCTGTCGTTATATCTACCTCTCCTCAGGGGGGCTCAACAGCACCGATAGACGAAGTTGGAATGGTAGCCCAGGTCAATGCTGAAGCCCTGACCGGTATAACCATTAACCAGCTGGCCAATCCGGGTGCTCCGGTGATTTACGGTGCTGTTCCGGTGAGGGCCCGCATGGATGACCTCCATGATATGTACGGCGTCCCTGAATTCTGTCACTACAATATGGCCTGTGCCCAGATGGCTCGCTATTATAAAATACCCTGTTATTCAACGGCAGGGGTTGGAGATGCCAAAGTACCCGGAATCCAGGCGTCCGTAGAAAAAATGTTTACCTATACGGCGGTTCCGTTTGCCGCACCCGGCCTTGTTCATTATGCTTTCGGGCTGCTTGATAAAACGCAGACTTTCTGTCCCGAACAGGCGGTCCTCGACAATCACAAGATCGGTATGGCAAAATTTCTTTACAGGGAAAGCGGTGTAAATGAAGAAGCGGTCGAGCGCACTAAGAAAACTGTTGCGGAAGTGATGCACAGCCCTTACAGGATGTATGCCCGCTATGCCCGTGGGATGCTGCGGCGCGGAGAAATATTCGCCGGTTTCCCCTTTGAGGGGGATTCGGAAGACCAGGATCAAACGCTGCTTGTTGTCCATGAACGTTTGAAAGAATTGGAAGCACAAGAACCACAGCATCTTTCGGAAGATATCTGCAAACGAATTTTTAAAAACATACCGGGTTTGCTTGCGCGTCTTAACCCTTACGAGGAGGATGAATAATGAGTAAAGAATTGATTGAAAAAATTGTGGAAAACGTCCTGCAGGGCCGGCGCAATAAGGATGACGAGGGTATCGAAGAAGGCATGGTCGGTGATCCGGGAGTGGCCGAACTGGTTGAAGAGGCTCTTAATAGTGGGCTTGGAACCAATGATATTTTGCTAAAAGGCTTGAGCCGTGGGATGGAATTGGTTGGGCAAAAATATGAAACCGGGGAATATTTTATCCCTGATATGCTTACAGCAGCGGAAGCGGTGGAGGCAGGGATGGCCGTAATGGAACCCTACCTGGTAAAGGACGGTACCAGTGGTGCCAAAGGAAAGATTGTAATGGCAACCGTAGAAAAAGACCTTCATGATATTGGGAAAAACCTGGTCAGCATTATGCTTAAAGGAGCGGGTTTTACGGTAATCGACTTAGGTATCGACGTTCCGGCAGCAAGAATTGTGGAAGCTGCTGAGGAGGAAGGGGCAGGTTTGGTCGGTCTTTCGGCCCTGCTTAATACCACCATGGCAAATATGGGCGATGTGGTTAGGGAACTCGAGCAAAAAGGTTTGCGTGATCAGGTGAAAGTAATGATCGGTGGTGCCCCTACTTCAGACGATTTTGCCAAAGAAATTGGCGCCGACAGCTATGGCAAAGATGCCTTTGCCGCTATCCGTGAAGCAGAAAAGTTATTAAATAGTTAACAAGGAGGAGACGGCAGATGGAAGCTGATAAAGCTTACCTTGAAGCGATACAGCATGGCCGTTACAGTGAAAAAGTGAAAGGCCTTCGCTGTAAATACGATCATGTTCGTATCCAGTTTGAAGATTTTATTACCGCTTTTTACCTGAGGCCTTACCTGGAAAAGATTGTTGAAGAAAAGGTGAATGGCAATGGAGAGGGTTTGCGTTTTTATGATCTGGGTTGCGGAACGGGCGATGGTTATGAGCTGTTAAGTAAAATGGCCGGTAGGACGAGATTATCAGAGTTTGACACCCGCCTTATACCAGAGGATATGGTAGACCAATATAAAGGTATTGATTTAAATGTTTCACTGCTGAAAGAAGCAAGGAACCTTTTCGGTGATTATGATCACGTTGATTTTTGTAAGGGCAATTTTTCTGAAGGGTTGCCCCTGGAGGAAGGTGAACTGCCATATGATCTTTACTTTACCTCATACGGTACGTTATCGCACTGTAACGATGAAGAGTTGGAAAGATTGTTTATCGATATTGGCAAACATGCCAATATCGGCAGCATAGTCCTTTGTGATTTTATCGGGCGTTATTCCTACGAGTGGCAGGAGCTTTGGACTCATGAACCGGAAGAACAGCCCTATATCGACTATCTGATCAATTACCTTTACTCTGAAGAGGACAGGAATAATTTAGAAGTTTCTTCATTTCCACTGCGGCTTATGTCACCGGCTGAGGTCTTAAAAGTATTGGAAAGCGCTGCCCGCAAAGCTGGAGTGGAGCTGAAGCTGGAACGTTTCTTTGATCGCTCCCTTTTTGTGGGTCGGCACATCGAAACTGGAACCTATAACGGTAATCCGCAGCCTTTGCGCCTGATGGTATCATCACTGTTTGAACGTGGCCTGCGGACCTATTTCCCTGATTTAAAAGTCAGCTACAGGCCAAGGCCCGGTTTTGATTTGCAGAATGAATCGGTTCAGATACTGGCTGATTCCTGGAATGAGCTGGTTGATTATACCATGGTACTGATGGAGCATTATGACAGCGATGAAGAACTTTTACCTTACCCCCCGCAGACCAAGGTTAAAGCGCTTGAAAAAGCTTACCGGGTTATGAGGCAGACCCTGGAAGGCAGTAAAGGACTCTACGGAGATATCAGGGCAGATTTAATTGAAGCTCAATTGGGCTACGCCCTGCGCAGTCTTGAAATGAACCTGCAGCATGGTCAGGGTCAGGGTCATGGCCTGGTAGCAATAGTTAAAGTGATTAAGTAAGTTTATATAAATAACTGTCTAATCGTGGGTTATGGCCCCTTACGAGCCTTGAGCAGACTATAACCCTATATGAATATGCTCATCTCACCTATGCTGTAAAATTGGCAATAAATCAGCTATTTACTGCATAAGCTAATATTTGTATCTGTTTTCTGGATATGCAATAATTAAAACAAAGATGCTAATACTCATATTTAAATAATGTATTTCAAATTAACTCCGTATAAAAGCAACTAATGAAACTGTCCAAATATTATTTTAGAAATTCATCTAGCAGCATGGATGATTTCGTAAAAACACTATTAATTATTACCAATAATGTTTGAAAAAACCAAACAAAACAAGGAGGGTGAGGAAGAATTTATGGTGCAATCTATTGATTGTATGATTGGGGTTTTTATTGCATCAGGAAGCGGTACTTTCCTTTCTGTCCAATTTGCGGCTCCATCACTTTTTACCAGGACGATAGCGTACCTGAACCAGCGCGGAGACATGGTTTGGGAATTGGTTTTAGAGCACCTGTGGCTGGTGATTATCTCAATCGTCATCGCGGTTTTCATATCTGTTTTTTTGGGTGTTGTGATCAGCTATAAAACCGGACCGGCCGCTATTGTGCTGGCTACCTGCCAGATTTTGATGACAATTCCCAGTATGGCCATGCTCGGATTTATGGTGCCCATATTTGGAATCGGTTTTACCACGGGGGTAATAGCGCTGATTCTATACTCTCTCCTGCCGATTGTACGGAATACCTACACCGGTATTAAAGAGATAAGTCCTGCGGTCGTCGAGTCGGCCGTTGGTATGGGCATGACTGAATGGCGTGTTTTGACGAAGATCAAGATTCCCCTGGCCAGACCGGTGATCATGGCCGGTATCCGAACCGCTACGGTTATGATTGTCGGTATTGCTGCCATTGCCGCTTATGTCGGCGCGGGCGGACTTGGAGAATTAATTTTTCAGGGTATTTCCCGATCTAATGAACCGATGATAATTGTAGGTGCGCTTGGAGTTTCTATTATTGCACTGGTTTTTGATTTTGTTTTGTCCTGGGGCGAACGGCGCTTAGCTGCAATAAGCAAAGGCGGGAGGTAAAAGAATGATAAAACTTGAAGGAATAACCAAAAAATTTTCTGGAATGGAAAAACCAGCAGTAAAAGATTTAAACCTGGAAGTCAAAAAAGGCGATGTCTGTGTCCTGGTTGGGCCTTCAGGGTGCGGAAAGACAACAACGATGAAAATGATTAATCGCATTCATGAACCGACCAGCGGTTCACTCTACATAGATGGTAAAGATGCTCTGAAGATGAATCCAATTAAATTGCGCCTGGATATCGGTTACGTTATTCAGGAGATTGGACTCTTTCCGCATCAGACAATTGAAGAAAATGTTGCTACAGTACCCAACGAGAAAAAGTGGCCTAAGGCAAAGACCAAAGAACGTGTTGATGAAATGCTTACTCTTGTTGGTCTTGATCCTAAAGTATATGGAAATCGTTTTCCTTCGGCACTGAGCGGTGGGCAGAGGCAGAGAGTGGGAGTTGCCCGGGCGATGGTATCAGATCCGCCGATTATGCTGATGGATGAACCCTTCGGGGCCGTTGATCCGATCACCAGAGCTCGTTTACAAAATGAATTTTTACGCATCCAGGAGCGGATCAGCAAAACAATCGTATTTGTTACCCATGATATTGATGAGGCAATCAAGATGGGTGATACTATCGCAGTAATGCGTGATGGTGAGCTAATCCAGCATGCCACGCCGAATGATCTTTTAAGCACACCTGCGGACGAATTTGTAGCAAGCCTGGTTGGCCGTAACCGCTCGATCAAACGTCTGCACTTGATCCGGATTCACGAAATCCTTGAAGACGTAAACCGGGTTAAGCCTGCAACGGAAGAAATGCCCCTTAATGATCTGGAAAAAAGAATTGCGGACAGCGATATTCGCTCTGTTATTGTAGTCGATCGTGACAACAAGCTAAAAGGGGTAATCGGTATTTCTGATTTAAAGAGAAAAACAGGTCAAGTGGCTGCGGATTTTATGCAGAAATTGGATCAGTCAATTACCAGTGACGCCACATTGAATGATGCCCTCTCTGTAATGCTTGAAGTCGGAGAAGGTTATGTTGCTGTGGTTAATGAAGATGACCAGTACCAGGGAACAATTACACTGGGTGATCTGCTTAATGTGGTGAAGGAGGATAATTAAATATGCTCCGAGAGCTTTTTAAATGGCTGATTATTCCTTTGATTTTGGTTGCAGTAGGTATAATTATCGTGATCTATACCGTTAACAACCCTACTGATGGCCTGGTAGCCCGTGCACTGACCTATTCGAATATCCGAACAGCTCTATACCAGCACCTGGGGCTGATGTTTGTGTCAATGTTTGGAGCGATTGTAGTTGGGGTTCTGGTAGGAATAATGTTGTCCCGGCCAAAGTTATATTACCTGGGCCGCGGGGTAGAAAATATTGTTAATATAGGTCAAACTATTCCAAGCCTGGCTATACTTGCCTTGTTTTTCACCATCCTTGGTCTTGGGTTCAGGGTGGCAGTATTTGCCCTGTTTCTTTACTCCATCCTGCCAATTCTACGCAATACCTTTGCCGGAATTGTCAATGTTCCGTCAAGTATTATAGAGTCGGCCAGGGGAATGGGCATGAATCCTTTCCGTATATTGACTCGTATTGAGCTTCCGCTGGCCTTTCCGATTATTGTTGCCGGAATTCGCACAGCTGTTGTGATCAATGTTGGCGCAGCTACTCTTGCCACCTTTATTGGCGGTGGCGGATTTGGCGATCTAATTGTAACCGGGCTTTCAGTTGGCCGGAGCATGGTAATATTTACCGGCGCAGGGTTGGCCGCATTAACAGCGATTTTGTTTGATTATATAGTCGGGAAAATTGAAGCAAGTATAGTGCGTTGGACATAAGAGTTTAAGTGTTTGGCTGTTTCTCCAAAAGTATTTAATCAAAAAGGGGGTAGAATTTGTTTATGAGTACGAAACGTTTGCTGACCATCTCTTTGGCATTAATTATGCTTGCAAGTTCATTGTTTGTGTTTGGCTGTCAGGCTGATGAAGGAGTTGTAGTTGGTTCAAAAGAATTTACCGAGCAGTTAATCCTCGGCCAGATTGCAATCCTTGCCCTGGAACACCACGATATTCCGACTGTTGATGAAACCGGCCTTGGCGGCACGGTAGTGGTTCGTGAAGCGCAGGAAAGAGGTGATGTCGATCTGTTTTGGGAATATACCGGGACGGCATTGATCACGCACCTTGGTTTTGACGAAGCAATAACTGATCCTGAGGAGTGTTTCAGGGTTGTCAGTGAAACAGACCTGGAGAGAAACCAGCTAATCTGGCTTGACATCACTCCGTTTAACAATACTTATACGATCATGATGCGCCAGTCTGACTCTAATGAACTGGGCATCAGGACTATCAGTGATCTTGCTGCAGCAATCAATGAAGGTGTGGACGCCCCATCTCCGGGTACATGGAATTTTGCAACCGACCATGAATATACAATTCGTGATGATGGATATCCCGGCCTACAGGAGCTGTACGGTTTTGAGTTTGAAGATGTCGTTACCATGGATCTGGGGATTACTTACGGTGCATTAAGGGACGGTGATGTCGTTACAGCGATGGGCTTCGCCACCGATGGACGTATTGCTGCTTTTGAACTGGTTAATTTGGTGGATGATCTTAACTTCCATCCGGTTTATAACGCTTCACCTGTAATTCGCCAGGATACCCTGGAAGAATTTCCCCAGATTGCAGATATTCTCAACCCAATTTCCCGCGCTCTGGACGCTGAGACCATGTCTTCATTAAACATGCAGGTTGATATTGAGGAGCGCCTGCCAAGTGAAGTCGCTGAAGAATGGCTTATCGAGCAGGGCTTTATCGAATAAGGTAAGGCCAATATGATGGTGACGTATCAGTCGCCTTGAATTTACAATAGAAACTTATAACCATGTAGGGGAAAACAGCCTATTTAAAGCGGGGCAGGCAGGAACAGATCTTGCTTGCCCCATAATTTTTTACAGCTCGTTGACAATTCTTATAGGAGGGAATAATATGGCCATATTGGCGAGAGATGTTATGACATCACCTGTAGTTACTGTTAATGCCGATACACCGTTAAAGAAGGCAGCTGAAATTTTGGACGAGAACTCCTTTAGCGGTATGCCGGTCCTTAATGATGAGGGTGAACTTATAGGGGTGATTTCAGAAACAGATATCCTGAGTTATACACAGCAAATTATCGGACAACCCCTTCGTGACCCGCACCGTGCTTTCACTAAAAGCCAGGAAGTCCTCTATATAGACATAACCCATAGGGGCTTGGAAGTGATTGAGCTGGTGGCCTCAACAACGGTAGGGACTTTGATGACCATGGATGTAATTTCTGTAACCGGTGATACACCAATTTACAATATTGTTAGTTTGATGCAGGAACACAATATCAACCGTATTCCTGTAGTGGACGAAACGAATAAGCTTCAGGGAATAATTACCAGAGCTGATATAATTGCTGCCATGGTCGCTAACTGGGAGCTAATAAACCTGGATTAAGCAGATTGTTATCATAACCGTATTAAACAAATCAGTACTGGGGGCCGGCAATATGGAAAAACCGATCTATGAAGGTGGAGGTTACCAGGTATTATCTGAAAAAGAGATCAGCAAGATTCATGAGACTTCGGTAAGAGTTTTGGAAAATGTGGGTTTTGAAATGAATTATCTGCCGGCGTTGGAGCTCTTTGATAAGCACGGAGCAGATGTTGATTATGACCTGCACCGGGTTTATGTCCCACGGGAACTGGTTTCCCGCAGCATCAAGCAGGCCCCTTCGGAATTTGTCTTTCATGGCCGCCAGAAAGGAAAAAGTATTACTATTGGCGGTAAAAGGGTCCATTTTGGTACCGGGGGCCTGGCTTTGTATGTTTTAGACCTCGAGCGTAATAAGCGCCCGGGCACGATCAGGGATGTGGCTGATTTGGCCCGTCTTGCCGATAAGCTCGAGTATCTTGATTTTTTCATTATCCCGGTTTACCCGCACGATATAAACATTGACACAGTTGATGTCAACACAAAGTATCAGGCTATGCTGAACACCGGAAAACCGGTTATGGGCGGGATATTTAACAAACAGGGACTAGAAGATATAATTAAAATTTCGTCAATAATTGCCGGCAGCTTGGAAAAGCTGCAACGCAGGCCATTTATCGGTTTTATATCCTCGATTACCAGCCCCCTGAAAATAAGTGCGGACCATGCCGATTATATTATGGAAGTAGCCCGTTATGGTCTGCCGCTGGCAACTTCCACGGCACCTGCCGCAGGAGCAACCGCACCTGTTACCCTGGCCGGAACACTGGTTCAGCAGAATGCTGAAGCGCTTATGGGGGTTGTATTTACCCAGCTGGTTAACCCGGGGACCCCTGTTCTATACAGCGCTGTGCCGGTTACAATGGATATGCGTACAATGTCATTTTTGATGGGAAGCATAGAATCGGGTTTGATGAATGCGGCTATTACCCAGATGGCTCATCATTATCGCCTCCCATGTTACATTACTGTAGGTACAACTGATTCGAAACTTCCTGATGCCCAGGCAGCTCATGAGAGCGCTTCTACGGCAATGCTGGCAGCATTATCAGGTGGAAATTACATTCATGAAGCTTTCGGAATGCTAGACGGGGCAATGACTGTATCTTATGCCCAATACATTATTGACAATGACATTGTTGGCAGCTGCTTAAGAACCCTTCGCGGCATTGAGATTAACCGGGATACCCTGGCCTATGATACAATTGCCAAGGTGGGCCCGGGCGGTAATTATCTCAGTGAAGAACATACAATCAGATATATGCGTACAGAGAGTTATGCCCCCCGGGCCAGTGATCGTCAGCAGTATCAAAGGTGGATTGACGCCGGCAGTAAGGATAGTTGGAAGAGAGCGGAAGATATTGCTGAGCAGCTGCTGAAGGAACCATCCGAACCTGCAATTCCGGCAGATATTGATGCAAAGATAAGGGCCCAGTTTCCTGAACTGGTCAACCTTGAAGCTGGAGATGACACTATGAAATGGAAAACCGGAACAGTTTAGGGAAAGGTAATAACTATTCTCACCAGGGACTTGTCCTTTTTTTTAAGCATTTCCAGTCCCCGGTTAACCTGTGACAGCGGTATTTCATGGCTGACTGAATGAGACAGATCAAGTCTTCCCTGGGCAGCCATTTCTATGATTACCGGAAAATCAGCCCTGCATTGATCTGCACTCCCCATGATTGTTCTTTCTTTTAATAGCAGGTCATGATAAGGGTTAAGGCTTATTTCATTGGGGCAAATGCCGACAATTACAGTCCGTCCGCCCAGGCCTGTGCTGTCGACAGCCTGCCTGATGGTATCTGTAAGCCCTATCAATTCTAAAGCAACGTCAACTCCGGCTTCCTCTGTTTGGGCGGCAATTACATCCTTAAAATTATCCTGCAGGGGATTAATTACCGCTGTGGCGCCAACTTTTTTTGCCAGGTCGAGCTTATCATTATCAAGGTCCATGGCAATGATCCTCCCCGCACCCATTATCCTGGCGATCTGCACAGCATGGATCCCCAAACCTCCGATCCCAATAATTAGAACACTTTCCCCAACCTTTATTGCAGACCGTTTCAGGGCATGGAAGGGGGTGGCCACAGCATCGGTGATCAGTGCTGCCTGCGTAAATGGAATTGATTCCGGAACAGGAAAGGCATTGCGTTCGGGTACAACCACATATTCAGCGAACCCACCATCGATATTTTTACCCAGCATTTTTGCTTCGCCGCAATAGTTATCATTGCCGGTGGTGCACATTATGCACTTTCCGCATGTAATGAGATAAAAAAGGCTAACCCGATCGCCTGATCTCAAATATTTTACATCATTACCGCATCGTGCAACCTCACCGGCCACCTCGTGCCCAAGGGTTATGGGCAATTTTGTTACTGCGCTGCCTCCGTCCTGGTAATGGATATCAGAACTGCAAATGCCGGCTGCCTTCACCCTGACCAGAATTTCTCCGGGTTCTGGTTGAGGGACCGGTACTTTGACCAACTTTAAGGGTTGACCAATTTCAGTTAATTGTGCGGCCTGCATGGTTTTCATCTGTGTAACCTCCTCTGTAATAAATTCGTTTGTTTTATCCCCATAACCTTCAAATGTTTTAAAATGATCAATCAAATATATGGTGCAAAGAGCTCCCAATTAAATTAATGTGCAATAATTAAATAATATTCGTTTTTATGAAAAGTCGTTTTGATAGAATAGCAATTTTCCTTGCTTTAATTTGAGGAAGGAAACAGCCTTGTTTTGTAGAAATCCTTGTCATTACAATATATTAAGAAAGGCAGTTCATTTAACAAGCTGCCAGGAGAATTACGGAAGGATGGTGATCGGCATAAAATGAAAATCAAAAAAGCGGTTATACCGGCTGCCGGAATGGGGACGCGTTTTCTGCCGGCAACGAAAGCCCAGCCGAAAGAGATGCTTCCTATTGTTGACAAACCAACTCTCCAGTATGTAATTGAGGAAGCTGCTGATGCCGGCATCGAAGATATTTTGATTATTACATCCCGCAATAAACAGGCAATTGAGGATCACTTTGATAGGAATATAGAATTGGAAAGGATGCTCGAGCAGAAAGGTAAAGTTGATGAACTGAAAGTAGTGCAGCAACCCAGTGAGCTGGCCAATATTTTTTATGTCCGCCAGAAAGAACCTCTTGGTCTCGGCCATGCTGTTCTTTGTGCACGCCAGTTTGTAGGCGGCGATCCTTTTGCGGTGCTTCTGGGTGATGATGTGGTTCATGCCAGGGTGCCCTGTATCGGACAGATGACAGAAATATTCGAACAAAAAAAGCATACTGTTCTTGGTGTGCAGCAAGTGGGCTGGGACAATGTCCACAAGTACGGCATTGTTGATGCCGGGGCAGAAAGCGGACAGGTGGTCAGGGTCAGGCAGCTAACCGAGAAGCCTTCCAGGGAAGAGGCCAAGTCCGATTTGGCTGTATTAGGCCGTTATATTATTGATCCTGAAATATTTGATATCCTGCAGACTACATCACCTGGCTCTGGAGGAGAGATCCAGCTTACAGATGCCCTGAATGTTTTGGCTTCCAGGCAGCCGGTCTGGGCCTACACATTTGAAGGAAGGCGCTACGATGTTGGCGACCGACTTGGTTTTCTGGAGGCGACGATCGAATATGCCCTGAGGCGTGAAGATTTAGCTCCTGGATTAATCGCATTCCTGAAGGAGTTGCAAAAAAAGCGGTTTTAGTTGTTAACTTCGCTCAGCATTAGTTATAATTTAGCTGACCCGTATGAGAAGGAGGAGTTTAAGGTGTATTTACATTCTGCGCCCCTGGCTTCGATTGCCCGGGATCTTGTCAGTGGAACCCTCGATATAAAAGAATACATTAATACAACCTGTGATCGCCTCGATCGTTTTGATCCAGCTGTTGAGTCATTTTTACCTGAAGAGGACCGGCGTGAGAGGCTACTGCAAGAGGGAGATTCATTACAGCAATTATATCCGGAGCCGGCAAAACGGCCTCCGTTATATGGTGTTCTGATAGGGGTAAAGGATATCTATCGTGTTGATGGATTTCCCACCAGGGCCGGTTCCAATCTTGATCCGGATGAATTGGCAGGCCCTGAGGCAGAATGTGTAAGACTTTTGCGCCAGGCCGGGGCACTTGTTCTCGGCAAAACTGTAACTACCGAGTTTGCTTATTTTGAACCGGGCCCAACCCGAAACCCTCATAATTTGGATTACACTCCGGGTGGTTCCAGCAGCGGATCTGCCGCTGCTGTTGCTGCCGGTTTCAGTCCATTAACCCTGGGAACCCAGACAATCGGTTCGGTAAATCGTCCCGCTGCGTTTTGTGGTGTGGTTGGCTATAAACCGAGCTACAACAGGATACCAAGCGATGGGATGCTCTATTTTTCCAGGTCGGCGGACCATGTTGGCTGTTTTACGCAGGATGTAAAAGGGATGATCCTTACAGCCAGTTCTCTGTGCTACCAGTGGCAGGATATTAATGTAAATTACAAACCTGTCTTAGGTGTGCCCAGAGGCAAATACCTGGAGCAGGCCTCAGATGAGGGGCTAAAGTTTTTCGCAGAGCAGCTGGAGAAGCTGAGGAAAGCAGGTTATACAATTAATGAGGTCAATGCTCTCGATGACATCGAGACGATTGCTGCCTGGCACCGCAAGTTGATATCAGCTGAAATTGCTCTTGAGCATAAAGACTTATATTCCCGGTTTGCAGAATTATATCGACCGCGAACAGTAGAAATAATTAAAGAAGGAAAAGCTGTGTCTAAAAAAGAGCTGGAAGAAGCCCGCAAGCAGCAAAAAAAACTTCGTGAAAAGCTCGAAACAACTATGCGTGAGTCTGGAATAGACCTTTGGATCACCCCTGCGGCACCGGGCCCTGCGCCGGAAGGGATTAGCACAACAGGAAACCCGGCCATGAATATGCCCTGGACCAATGCCGGCCTTCCTTCAGTATCGGTGCCGTCCGGTGGGGCTGAAAACGGCCTGCCGCTGGGTCTGCAGCTTATCGCCCCTTTTATGGGTGATGAATTGCTGCTATCCTGGGCCGACGGCATTGCGGATCTTTTTGTGGAATTTCAGGCTTACAGTTACTGATTTATTGTTGGGATAAAGCGATCAATTAATGAAGCTGCAATCCTGGTAATAATGATGGCCAGTAAAGTTCTGGTTATCAACAGGACCAATGGATTAGCGCCAAACACAGCCAATATAAATGTATCTTCAACGATAGAGTGCGATATGCTCAGGAAGATCCCGATCAATAAAAGATCACGCCTTTTCAGGTATCCTTCCCTGGCATAATCGATTATCAAAGCAGAGCCCAGAACAATTCCAAAAAACATTCCTGCCAGGAGTGGGAAGGCTGCTTCCTGTGGCAGGGTTAAAAACTGCAGAGCCTTTTTAACCCTGCCTGTGATTTTTTCAATAACTTCATAGTGACGGGCTATTTCGATCAGAATAATTACCGGTATAAGAAACAATGCAAGGCGGGCAATGCTAAACAGAGTATTAAGAATCGTTTCAGCAAGCAGAAAAACTATCTCCATACAGCTACCCTCCAAGAACCAGGTTATAGATTAAATTAACTAAAATACCTGCACCAAGGGCGGTAAAGATGCGAAGAGCTGCAGATACGGGAATTCGCAAGCCTGTATAACTACAAACCAGAGTTTCTATCGGCAGCTCATGACAGATTCCGATCATTACTGCTAAAACAGTAATCTGCTGGGGAGTTAGCGACATAGTAGTAATTACACCCAGGGCGGCATAAAAGTTGACAAAGAAACTTAGGATTAAAGCGATGGTTGCTTCTCCGGGCAGTCCGAATAACCGCATTGCCGGCGAAAAGAATCCGGCAATTAAATCAATAATGCCATAGTAATCCAGAACAGCAACCAGGCAGGAAACGGGTATTATGATTTTGATCAGGAGCCAGAGCAGTTGAATGCTTTTTGCTAAGCCCCTCTTTATCGGTTCTGCCAGTGTTGACATATTAATGACTCCTTATATATTAGATTTGATCAAAAGAGGTGTTGTTATGCCGGCTGCTTTCAGTCTTCGTAACGTTATCTACCGGAAGATACTTTTTATACCTGTACTTGATATCCCGGCCGGATTTCTCTATGGAGTTACCGGCAAAAGCGGAAGCGGGAAGACTACTCTTCTTAAGTTACTGAATAATTTAATCACCTGTGACCATGGAGAAATCAATTATTATGGTAAAAATATACTGTCTTTTGATCCGATCAGTCTTCGTCGCAGGGTGTTGATGGTTCCCCAGGCGCCGTATATTTTCCCTGGATCTGTTTATGAAAATATTCGGCTAGTTTTTCATTTTAACCGTAAAAAAGAGCCTTTGCAAGGTAAAATTGAGAAGCTGCTTGCTGATTTCGGCATGCAGGGAATTTTAAACAGAGAATCCTCGATTTTGTCCGGAGGTGAAAAAGAACGCCTGGCTCTTGCCCGTGCACTTTTACTTGATCCTGAGACACTGCTCCTTGATGAACCAACAGCAGCACTGGATGAAGATAATGCCAATTTAATCTTTAGCTACCTTGGACAGTGGGTTAGAAAACCCGGCAGGTCAGTTATAATGATCTCACATGCCGGAGGTTTGATTAGTGAACACGCCGGTATCATTCTCAATCTTGCCGGAGGATGTGTCAATAGTATAGAAGAAAGAAGGGAAGTTAATGTCTGATCTGCTGCCGATAGAACTTTGGCGGCTTGCCGCTTCATATCTCTTCCTGATTCTCCTTTTAGTTATGTCACAGCTGCTTAAACTGGGGCGGGATAAAGAATTTATAATAGCCACAGTTCGAATGACTATTCAACTGGTTTTGGCCGGCTATATCCTGGAGCTGATATTCAGGCAGCAGCACATTCTGGTTACTTTGGCGATAATGTTTTTCATGCAGATCTTTGCCCTGGCAACCATTTTTGGGAGGGTTAAAGGAAAAATCGGTCTACCTTTAAAAAAAGTTGTTGTCTTTGCTCTTTTTATCGGAACATCTCTGCCCCTGGTTTATTTCATGATCGTGATAATTTCCGCCGACCCCTGGTATGACCCGCGTTTTTTTATACCGATTGCGGGGATGACCATCGGTAACTCAATGACCGGAATTACTCTTGGTTTAGAAAGGTTGACCCGGGTATTTCAGACCAGCTGCAACCGCATTGAAGAAGCACTGATGCTCGGGGCTACCCCGCAGATGGCAGTGAGCGAATTTCTGGGCGATACTTTCAATGCTGCAATTATTCCCACTGTAAATTCAATGCTCGGTATGGGACTTATTTTTATACCGGGTATGATGACTGGCCAGATTCTTGCCGGAGCCTCTCCTGTTGATGCGATAAAATATCAAATTGTGATCATGATGGGCATCCTCGGAAGCGTAGCTCTGGCTGTCTACCTGATTATCGAAATGGGTTATCGCACCTTCTTTAACGAAAGGGCCCAGCTGATCGGCAGCAGTGAATAGCTAGTCTGATCCCAAAGCCATATGCATCTGCATATAGCGCATCATATCGGTGCGGCTGAGCAATCCGACCAGTTTTCCATTTTCCATGACCAGGGCTCTCCCTCTGCCCTGTGCGGCCATTTCCATCATTACTTCAGAAGCATCGGTATCGGGTTTTATTACCATAGCATCTCTAAGCGGAGTTAATATATTTGAAACTTTGGTTTCTGCCCATTTTTCACGAGATACATTTTTCATGTTTTGCAAAGTGACCAGACCGTGGGTGGTCGAGCCGTAAACTACCGGAAAGGCGCCGAACTTATAGTGCAGAAAGCATTCAGCCAGTTCATCCAGTGTATCATCCGGCGATACGGTTTGAAGGTCGGTGCTCATAAGCTCAGAAGCTTTCATTCCGGTAAAGGTATCTTTGAGAACTAGTTGTGAATAACTTGACTGCCCGGCCTGGTATATAAGCCAGCCGATAAAAATAAGCCACAGCCCGGAGAGGTCACCCTGAAAGAAGATAAACATCAGTCCCACACCCATAATAATGAATGAGAGAATACTGCCCAGACCTACAGCGATACGGGTGGCAGTAATCAGGTTTTTCGCAAAATACCAGGTAATTGAGCGAAATAGCCTCCCTCCATCGAGGGGGAATGCGGGAATCAGGTTAAAGATGGCCATCACCAGGTTTATCTGGGCTACCAGGAAAACCGACTCGCTGATTATAATGCCTGGAGGCATGAAAAAATAATATATTAAACCCATAACCAGGGCTATAAATAGGCTTGTCAGCGGTCCTGCTGCAGTAACCTTTAACTCTGCAGCCGGGCTGGGCGGCTCTATTTCCATCTGAGATACCCCACCAAATATGAAAAGTGTAATTTTCTTGATAGGAATTTCTTCCTTGATGGCAACAAAAGAGTGCCCTAATTCATGTGCCAGGACCGAGGCAAAAACTACCAGTGTGGTTATTATACCGGCGACCCAGTAAGTTTGACTGCTCAGTCCTTCGATAAGATTGGGAAAGTATCCCTGGGCAAGGGAGATACTTAAAAGAAAGAATATAAACAGCCAGCTTATATGTATTTCGACCGGGATACCCCCGATATGCATTAAACGCAATGAATTTTTCATTTTTAACAAAACCCCCTGGCAAATATTTAGTATAATATTAAGAGCAGGCTTAAGTGAAAATGGGTTTGAGTATTAATATTTTATTGGCTATCGAGGCCCCGATTCCTGCCGGATTTGTTTGAAATAACCTTAAAGGTGGTGGATCCCTCTCTCAATGACATCGCGCAACATGGCAATTTTCATATCTGCAGACCTGGCGATTCTGCTCATCATACTGCTTGTACTCAGCTATTATGGGATGAGCCATCTTTTTCTCCTGGCCATGGGACTTATATTGCTTTTAGTAAGCCTGTACGATTTGCATACAGGTATTTTTTCTGCAGTGTTTTCAGATTTTTTTGGCCTCTCAGATTCCCATGAACTGAGCAGGGTTAAATGGATTCCTGTTATTCTTTCTACAATATTGCTGTTTTTAAGTGTGCCGGTTTTTATTGAACATGGTTTCATTAACAGTGTTCAGCGTTGGGCCATGCAGGATGGTCATTTTATCCGCCTGGCCATTCCTGCGCTCGCCGGCGGTATTGTTGTTATTGCCGTAGCAGTTTGGACCATCTTCATCGGCAGCAATAAAAAGTAGCAAGATCATGTTGAAGAATAACTTACTGCTGTGCAGGAATTGTTTAGTGCACCTTACCCGGGGAAGTTAACTGCTTTTACCCAAAGCGAGTTTAGCTTCCTCTCGTACTGCAGGCTCAGGATCTCTTTGGCTCGATTTTTCCAGGGCAAAAGCAGCTTTTCTACCGCTTATCTGGCCCAGAGCCCAGGCTGCATGCAGCCTGATCAGCGTTCTGGGATCATTTTCTAGAAGGCGAGTGAGGGGTTTTGTTGCGACTTGATCTCCCAGGTTTCCGAGGGCGATGATCACATTACGCTGAAGGTTGGTTTTGCCTCGCCAGCCGGCTGAAGTCATACCTATGGTTGAGTCAAATTCTTTTCGGGTCAGCTCCAAAAGTGGTATTAAAAGAGGGTTGGCGGGAAAATATGAAAAAGCCAACTCGGTTATGGCAGAATTCTCTCTGGTTTGATTGTGAGGACAGGCTTCCTGGCAGATATCACAACCATAGATTTTTGCCCCCAGGGCAGGCCGCATTTTAATAGGGAAAATACCCGGTGCCTGAGTCAGATATGATAGGCAACGAAAAGGATTCATAGTAAAGGGTTCCAGAATAGCCGAAGTGGGACAAGCTTCGCGGCATTTGCCGCAGTTCAGGCAAGAATGTGATATTTTTTCGTCTGGTTCAATATATTTGTCTACTAAAATTGTTCCGAGAACAGTGTAGGAACCATAGCGGGGATTAATAAGAGTACAGTTCTCACCTATCCAGCCAAGACCGGAATTGCTTGCCAGTTCTCTCTCCACGAGCGGGCTGCGGTCGGTAAGAATCCTGTATTTAAAGGGTATTGTAACCTCAAGATTGAGAGCCTCGATTATGCGTTTGGCTTTATCTTCTACAATTCGATGATAATCAATGCCCCGGGCACATCGGGCAACAATACCGCTTGGTTCTTCCCTGGTTTCCGGTATTGGATGAACGGGGACTGCATATGGAACAGCAAGGGTAATTACGGCTTGGCAGTTAACTAAAAGTTGTTCCGGTGAAATTCTTAAATCCGGTTCTCTTTCCTCAAAGGGAGAAATCCGCGCTTCATCTACCCGG
>JBNJHN010000007.1:0-56472 GCA_051748565.1 Bacillota bacterium
GAGGAAGGATAAAGTGAAATAACTGGAAATTATTATGCGAAAAAGGCTGATTGCAAGGATTGCGCTTGCTTAAAAGAATTTCATGCGTCAGCTCTGTTATTTGGCAGTTTATCTTTACTTATTTCCAAAAACCCCTTATAATAATTGAACAGAAAAAAATACGGGCGAATAGCTCAGCGGGAGAGCACCTGCCTTACAAGCAGGGGGTCGCAGGTTCAAAACCTGCTTCGCCCACCAGCATTTTTAAGGGCTTATCGGGTGTAATACTATACCCTTAAAGCCTTTTTTGTACGCTGCTATCAGTGTACGCTTCTATAATCTTAAAAATGGGTGAATATAACCGCAATTATTTCAATCATCCAGGAACCTGCCATTTTCCCAGGTTCCTTCGGTGATTGTATCGTCCGGATAAATCATTGTGCCCAGCCCGTGCCGGTATCCTTTTTCCCACGAACATTGATAAGATTTGCCATCCGGCCAAATAAAAATACACTGCCCATCGAACTGGCCCTCGAACCAGGACCGATCATAGCGGCCACCTTCCGGACTTTCTCAGCTACCTTCTCCATGGGGCAACCCACTTTTCAATTGGCCGGTATAATAGCCAACTATTCAATCGGGTAATCCGAAAATGATGTTTTCATTGGTTTCAGAATCATATTGTCCACAGCCTGCCGGCATGATTAGTCCAATGGCTATAATTCCTGCTATAATTACCATGCTTTTAATAATAATATCACCTGTAATGGGAATAATTATTTATAAGCATAAATATTTTTTCCTTCTCATACCAACACTATAGTAATTATTGGGTGAAAATGTAAGTATGAGCAGTATTATGATTTTATCAAGGTGTGAACTAAAGCCATGCCGCAATTGTCTCAATATAAATGGGCAAAAAAGGCCCTCAGATTGAAGGAGGTTTATAAGCATGCCAGGGAAAGTCTTGTTTGTTTCTATATTGGTCGGGATGCTGTTTTTTATTACAGCATGTGGTGACCCGGTAGAACCATATGAGCCGATGAAGCCGGATGAAACGGCATTACCCGCTGTAGTCGAAGCCTGGGTTGAAGACTCGAGAAGTAAGTTTATGGCACAAACCCTTGAGCATGAAGGGCTCTTGTATCTTCTGGTAACATACGGTGAAAAACCGACTGGTGGATATACAGTTGAAATAACTGATATCATAGAGCAAGAGGGTAAGATTGTTGTCACAGCGCACTTTACCGAGCCTGGAGAAGATGAAATGGTCACTCAGGCTCTTACCTACCCATATGACCTGGCCGTAATCGATGACCCGGGCCTGCCGGTTGAATTCAAAGCAACCGGTGCGGAAACCGAAATACCTACAGGGTAATCGATACTGAATTTTGCCTGCACTGGGATTTATCATCTATCCGGTGCAGGCTTGTTTTTTCAGGCTTGTTCAGTACCGGAAAAAAATCCGGGTCGCTCAAAAATGTCAATTTAGAAGCTGGAAATATTTATAAAAAAGGATAAAGCAAGCATAGATTGAATTATTACCTGTATATATTAACAGTTTTGGGAGGCGGTTCTTATGCCAACGATTTTCTTTTATGGCCCTGTTCTGGAAAAATCGAAGAAAAAAGATCTGATTCGAGATTTTACAGAGGCGGCCAGTAAGGCAACCGGCATAGAGAAGTCTGCTTTCGTAGTTTACCTGCGCCAATCTTCTCCGGAGGAAGTAGGAGTGGGCGGGGAACTCTTATCTGACAGAGACAGCTAGTAGAAGGTGAAGCACTAAATGCAGTCCTCGGATTTTGCCCCTTCTAAGATGAATAAAGTAATGGTGGCTATGAGCGGCGGCGTTGACAGTTCCGTAGCGGCACTGCTTTTAAAAGAAGCCGGTTATCAAGTGATCGGTGTTACTCTGCGCCTGTGGGTTGATCCGAAGGCTGAGGAAAATGCAGGTAAAGAAGCCAGGGGCTGCTGTTCTCTTGATGCTGTTACAGATGCGCGTACTGTAGCTGCTATGCTTGACATACCACACTATGTTTTCGATATGAAAGAAGAGTTTTACAGGAACATCGTCTGTAATTTCACCTCGGAATACCTGCACGGAAGAACACCCAATCCCTGCATTGAGTGCAACCGCACTATAAAATTTAATATATTGGTGCAAAAAGCGCACGGCCTGGGTATCGATCTTCTTGCTACCGGGCACTATGTGCGTACTATTTATGACGTTGACAGTGGCAGGTTCAAACTTCTCAGGGGAAAGGACAGGAACAAAGATCAGAGTTACATGCTTTACATCCTGGGGCAGCAGGAGCTGGCTTCGACAATATTTCCCCTCGGTAACAAGACGAAAAAAGAGGTCCGGGAGCTTGCATTGAAAAACAAGCTGAAAGTTGCCGCTAAGGATGAGAGTCAGGAAATCTGTTTTATACCTGACAATGATTACCGTTCCTTTATGGAACGAACCTGTCCGCAAGCAAACCGGCCGGGTGATATAGTCTCGACAGCCGGTAAAAAGCTGGGGCGTCACCAGGGTGTTGTTTTTTACACAATAGGACAGCGAAAAGGTCTGGGGCTTACCTCAGCCGCACCTCTCTATGTTGTGTACATCGATGCACTTAACAACAGGGTTGTGGTGGGCGAAGAAAACGAAACATACAGCACTGAGCTTGTTACAGAAAAACCAAACTATGTTTCAGGAAAGCCCCCGGAAGAGCCGCTCCAGATTGAAGTGAAAATCCGCTACCGTTCACCTGCAGTTCCTGCTGTTTTGCATCCTCCAAGTGGGGACAGGGCCCGGGTCGTTTTTCTTGAAAAGCAAAAAGCGATTACCCCCGGGCAATCAGCTGTATTTTATTGTGGTGAAGAGGTTATAGGCGGTGGGATAATTGTATCATCACCGGCACAGCACCCATTTGGAGATAACTAATAAAGTTTGAGTTTTAATTTCCATCTATTTTCCGGATAGTTGTTAATATATTAATAATGAAATTTTTTGCCTGTAAGGAGTTGCTGCCGTGTACGATGTAAAAATTATTCAGCTGGCCGTAAATGATCATGAAAACCGGTCCGGACGGTTTGATCGGGTTGAAGAATATCTGAGGCAAATTGAGGCCGGAGGCAGCCGGCCGGTATTAATAATGCTTCCGGAGATTTGGGGCACAGGATTTTTTAATTTTGATTGTTACAAAGCTGAAAGCGAAATGCTGCAGGGTGAAACATTCTCACGCCTGGCGCCCTGGGCGGAAAAAATAGGGTGTTACCTGTTGGCAGGCAGTATTGTTGAACGTGAAGGCAGTAACTATTATAATACCACTCTTCTAATTGGCCCTAACGGAGCTTTGTCCGGAAGCTACAGAAAGATACACCTGTTTGGCTATCAGTCTGAAGAAAATAAGATACTTACTGCCGGAAGCGAACTTTATATCCTAAAAACGAAATACGGCACCTGGGGTTTCAGCACATGTTATGACCTGCGTTTTCCCGAGCTTTATCGCAGGATGGTTGACAGCGCTGTAGATACGATCTTTGTCGTAGCTGCCTGGCCAAAGGCACGTCTTGAACACTGGGAACTTTTTAACAGGGTCAGGGCCCTGGAGAACTTGTGTTACCTCGTATCCTGCAACTGCGCAGGAGAGTTAAAAGGACACTCTTTGGCAGGTAACAGTATGGTTATTGACCCCTGGGGAGAAATCGTAACCCGCGCCGGTGAAAGAGAAGAATTGCTTACTGCAGCGCTTGATCAGGAAAGGGCGCTCGCTGTCAGGGCAGAATTCCCCGCCCTTCAGGATAGACGGATAAGATAGAGATTAATCCATGTTAAAAAATAATTTTCAATTAATAAAATCAAACCTTTTCTCAATTGTTGAATCAATCAGGCTGATTAAGCAAAAGATGAATTGCCGGATTCGATTCGCACTTCCTGCCAACCCGGAGCAGTCAGGATAAGACCTGAATGAATCTGTTGGGAAAATACTGATCAGAAGAGTCACCTTTCAGTCGGTAATTTAGACTATAATTATTAATAAGTGCATGTTTTTAGAGAGAGGAGGATTAATATCGATGAGTCCAATTTATTTTCCGAGGATTTCAGCAGAAGAAGCTGCTTCAATGATCAAACACGGTCAAACAGTTGCTTTCAGTGGCTTTACACCGGCAGGTTCGGCAAAGGCCGTACCCCGGGCTCTTGCCCGCCAGGCGAAAGATATTCACTCCAGGGGTGAACCTTTTAAGTTAAATGTCCTGACAGGCGCTTCTACAGGCCAGCTTGATGATCTGCTGGCTGAAGCAGAGGCTGTTGCCTGGCGCGCACCATATCAGTCATCAAAACCTATGCGTCGCCAGATTAACGATCAACAGATTGAATTTACAGATATGCATCTTTCCCATCTCCCCCAGGCTGTGCTTTTTGGTTTTTTAGGCAATGTTGACTGGGCGGTTATAGAAGCATCCGAAATAACTTCAGACGGCCGGATCTATCTCTCAACATCGGTCGGCGCTTCACCGACTTTCCTGAACACGGCTGAAAACGTGATCATTGAATTAAACCGTTATCACTCTGTGCGGCTAAGTGAAATGACAGATGTTTCAATGCAGCCCCCGCCGCCACATCGCAGCCCGATTCCAATTTATCACCCCCTGAGCAAGATCGGCCTTCCCTATGCATCGGTAGATCCGAAGAAAATTGTAGCTGTAATTGATAACAATGAACCGGACGGCATTGCCCCAATGGAAGCGCCTGATGAGATCAGCAGAAAAATTGCCCACCAGGTGGTCGATTTCCTGCTGGATGAGAGGCGGGCGGGACGAATACCTTCCGAATTTTTACCTCTTCAGGCCGGTGTAGGAAATATTGCCAACGCGGTGATGGCATTTCTTGGTGATGATCCTGATGTCCCTGATTTTACCATGTATACGGAGGTCTTCCAGGATTCCCTGATAGAACTGATGGAAAAAGGGCACCTGCTAGGTGCTTCTACCTGCAGTCTGACGGTTTCAGAGGAAAATCTGCAGCGGATCTATAACAATATGGATTTTTTCACACAACGGATTGTCATGCGTCCACAGGAGCTGTCAAATAATCCGGGTGTGATCCGCCGTCTCGGGGTCATTGCCCTTAACACAGCTCTGGAATTTGATTTAAACGGCCATGCCAATTCCACTCATGTTTGTGGGACAGACCTGGTTAACGGGATCGGGGGCAGTGGTGATTTTACACGTAATGCATACCTTTCCATATTCATGTCTCCATCGGTTGTAAAAGACGGCCGTATTTCCACGGTTGTCCCCATGGTTACTCACCCTGATCATAACGAACACTCTGTGCAGGTATTGGTTACGGAGCAGGGCCTTGCTGACCTGCGCGGACTTGGCCCCAGGGAGAAAACACGGACCATAATTGATAAATGTGCCCATCCTGACTATCGTGATTATCTGCATCGCTACATATCAGAATCACCTTCAGGTCATATCAGTCAGAATTTAAAAAAATGTTATGATTTACACATCAACCTGCTGGAAAAGGGGACAATGAAAATATGGGAATCATAGCGAGAGGAGCATTAAAATGACTCAGCATTTGCATGGTGGAAATTTAGTGACAAAAATGCTTAAAAGAGAAGGCGTGCAGGTTATATTTTCTCTCAGCGGGGGCCATATCAACCCCGTCTATGACGGTTGTCTTACTGAAGGAATCCGGATCATAGATACGCGGCATGAACAGGCGGCAGTGCATATGGCCGAGGGATGGGCCCGTTTTACCGGGTTGCCCGGTGTGGCGGTGGTAACAGCCGGGCCCGGGGTGGTCAATGCTCTGCCCGGCATAGCGGTTGCTTCGCAGAGTGCGGTTCCTCTCGTTGTAATTGCCGGCCGCAGTTCACTGGCGATGCGTGACCTTGGTTCAATGCAGGATATCGATCAGCTTGAACTGGTCCGCCCGCTGGTCAAGTGGGCCCGTTCAGTTTATCAGGTCGAACGTCTGCCTGAATATGTGGCCACTGCTTTCCGCCAGGCTAAAACAGGCCGGCCGGGGCCGGTATTTTTAGAAGTGCCGATCGATATTATTAAACAGGAAGTTGATCAGGGCACTAAGGTGCGCTATCCAAAGCTTTACTGCCCACAAACTCGGATCCATGCCTGCGAGAACGAGATAAATGAGGCGGCAAAACTTCTCAGCAAGGCGGAGCGGCCGGTAATCCTGGCCGGTAGTGGTGTCTGGTGGTCAGGCGCTTCTGCCGAACTGGTCGCTTTTGCTGAAGAAACAAATATCCCTGTTTATACCAGGACTATGGCCAGGGGGGCAATTCCCGAAGATCACCGCCTGGCCGGCGGTTTTTATCCCCTGGGGTTAATGCAGGCCGACGTTGTCCTGATCCTGGGCACGCGTTTTGACTGGACCCTGGGTTATGGCCGCCCGCCACTTTTTACGCCTGGCCTGAAAACGATCCAGGTCGATATTTATCCTGAAGACATCGGCAAGAACCGACCTGTGGATATCGCCCTGCCCGGTGATATCAAGGCTGTTCTGGGACAGCTCACAGCAGCCCTCAAAGGTGCCAGGATGAACGCCGATTCTCAGTGGCCGGAAACTGTTCAGGTTTTAAAAAATGCGGCGAGGGAGTCGGTATGCCAGGAGGCAGCATCTGATACCGAGCCGCTGCACCCGGCGCGGTTATGCGCAGAAGTGCAGCAGTTTTTACCCCGTGATACTTCGATTGTGGTCGACGGGGGTGATATTGCCGGTTTTACGGTCCTGTCGATGCAAACCTACGGCCCCGGCTCGATGCAGTGGGTCGGCGCTTTCGGTCATTTGGGTGTTGGTCTGCCCTTTGCCATTGCCGGTAAGCTTGCCAGGCCCAATCAGCCCGTTGTGCTGATCACCGGTGACGGTTCTTTAGGTTTGAGCGCTATGGAATTTGATACCGCTGTGCGCCATAATATTCCCCTGATCTGTATTGTTTCAAATGACAGTGGTTGGGGGCAAATACGCCGTGTCCAGAGACAGACTTATGGGCGTGAGCGGGTTATCGGCTCTGAACTCGGTTTGACCCGTTACGATAAAATTGTTGAAGCCCTGGGCGGTTTTGGCGCTTACGTTGAAAAAGCAGCCGATATCAAATCAACGCTGGGGTTGGCTATTGACAGCGGTAAACCTGCCTGCATAAATGTGCGTACTAATCCGGAAGCATCTTTCGGCGGCATGGATCTACCCTGGCCGATTCATTGATTATCAGGAGGAATTGAGATGAATAGATTATCGGGTAAGATAGCTCTTATTACAGGCTCCGGTCGCAAGAAAGGGATTGGTTATGCCTGTGCCCTGCGGCTGGCTGAAGAAGGAGCTTCAGTGGTGGTGGCCGACCTGGACGAGACTCTTGATGAAGATATCTATAAAGAAGAGATGCATAATGAACTTAAGGCCGTAGCGGCTGACATATCAGCATTGGGGAGCCAATCTCTGGCGGTCGAGGTTGATGTTACTGACCCTGATTCTGTACAATCAATGATCGATCAGGTTAAGACGGTTTTCGGCAGGCTCGATATTCTTGTCAATAATGCCGGTACTGCAATGGAGCCCGCTCCCCTGGTTCATACCGATCTGGATGCATGGCGCAGGACAATCGAGATTAATTTAACCGGGACCATGCTTTGTTGCCGGGCTGCCGCACCCCTGATGATGAATAATGAAGAAGGCGGCAGGATTATCAACATGTCTTCAAGGGCTGCTCAGCGCGGGGCAGTCTGGATCCATGCCTATTGCGCTTCTAAAGCTGGCATCATCGGCCTAACCCGGTCCATGGCCCTGGAGCTGGCCCCATTTAAAATATGTGTCAATGCTCTCTGCCCCGGCGACATTGATACAGAACTCAAGCGCTGGGGCTGGGAAAAAGAGGCTCTGGTAATGGGCAAAACAGTAGAAGAGATTGCTGCAGCAGCGGCTAAGGCTACCCCACTGGGCAGGATCGGCACTCCCGCTGATGTGGCGGCTGCGGTGGCTTTTTTTGCATCTCCGGATTCTGCCTATTTAACCGGTGAAATTCTCAATATCACGGGTGGATTCGGTATGCGCCCGGTATTTTAATCATAAAGGAGGCGGCTGTACTCCTTTTTTGGGGACGTTGTTCTTATTTTTCCTCCGACGCTTTCAGGCGCCGCAGGTAGATAGCCCGATAGACAATCCAGAAAAGAAAGAGAGCTATGAGGTAAATAAGTACAAGACCGATTGTTTCCAGGACGGCAGGCACTGTTCTTCCTGCCGCATAACCAATAGCCGGCATGTTGGCCAGGAGCAGGATGGGAATTGCAGTAAACAGGGCTACTCCGCCGGCATAAACCAGGTCCTCAGCTACCGGAGTTTCAAAGTGGGGATCGAGCACCCGCAGCAGGGCCAGACCTGAGGCAACAGTGCCCGTCACCAGGCCGAATGAAGATACCATCCTCTCGAATTTATAATCCAGTTGCATTTTGTTTACAAGGAAATAAACAAAGATCAGGGTAACAAAGCCGCCTATCGTCGAAAGCAGAGCTATTTCCAACCAGTAGAGTCGAATCATTTCCAGGGATATTGCAGTTATGGCGGCGGTGATCATGAAATCGATAAAAGTACCGCCCAGGCGGGTCATCAGGCCGTGATCGATAATGTATTCAATTTTCACCTTTTCCATGATCCAGCGGATGACCAGGGCGAAGAGGATGCCAAATATGTAACCGAACCCCCCGATAAGGGCAGATAGGTTTTCACCGAGCTCCCCGAATCTTCCCAGCAGCCCGAGCAGGTTACTTAAGAACAGGTAAGCTACCAGTAGCACCATCCCAACCAGGGCTAATTGCAGAGCCATAGATTCTATCGCTTCCTGTGCTGTTACCAGGCGCCCCGCTTCTTTCTTTTCTTCATCGGGCCTGACGATGCCACGAAACACTGAAGGTGGAATTTGGTCATACCCCTTAAATAAAGTAGCCTTATTGCGGCGGACACCCCAGTTTATAATAACCATGCCGATAATGTAGGCCCAGATGAATCCCAATGCACCAAACGTAAGGCCAACCTGGCTTCCTCCGACGAAGCCCATGGTTTCCCAGTTCAGGCCGAAGCTGTAAGCAACACCCGGATTGTTCCCGAAGCCCATTACCAGATGCAGCCCAAAAGCGGGAAATAGGTCTGGATAATAAGTAAGGATTAAGATTAAGGCAAAGGTCAGCCCCAGGATGCCCTGAACCGCATATGTCTTACAGTGAATAACCATAGTTGTAAGAGTGCCGTAACTGCGTTTTACTTTTGATCCCCGCAGACCCATGGCAATAAAAGCCAGGGTCAGCAGGTGATAGACATAGTCACCCATTTCGTTAGGATCGATTACTCTGAACAGGTATTGTCCGAGCAGGATGCCGAACAAACCGGCCAGGATACTGTTGGGAATTAAAAATTTTTGAAGGAATGATATTCTGCTTCTTAGAAAAGTTGCCAAAAGAAGAAAGACACTTAAATAGCTAAATATTAGGACAGGTTCCCAGTTTACACCGGCCATTTAGTTTCCCCCTTAATCGATTATTCAAGCAAAAACAAATATTTACACTTATCATTATTCTCTACCTTTTCAACTATCCCTTCTTCCCGATATTCCAGGATCACTTATATTTAATTATGGTTTGCGTTATAATTGATTTAAATTTATACTGGTGGAGGATCTGCTGATGAATATTTATAAGATAATTTCAGAACTACTCTCTTCAGGCAAAAAGGTGGCCCTGATTACAGTTATTTCAAGTGATTATGATCCTTCATTTAAAGGTAATAAAGTTGTCGTATCTGAGGATAGAGTAATATACAGCGAACTGGACGAAGGCTTAACCGAAAGTATTTATGCACGGGCAGAGCCGCACGTCAGGAAAGCTCAAAGTGTGATAACCGGTTTTAATGCCGACCAGAAACAATCGGGACAAATATTTATTCAAATCTTTCAGCCATCGCCACGGATAATTATTCTGGGTGGAGGACATGTCGGTGCAGCACTTTGCCGTATGGCTGCCCAGCTGGATTATGAGATAATTGTGATTGACGATCGTCCTTCTTTTGCCAGCGAATCTATTCATCCCGATGCTGATCAATTAATTTGTGAACAATTTGACAGGGCTTTCGATCAGATTGAACCTTCTCCTACCGACTATATCGTTATTGTCACACGCGGCCACCGGCACGATCGGCTCTGCCTGGAAAAGGCGCTTGAGAGGGATTCGGCTTATATCGGCATGATTGGCAGCCGAAAAAGGGTAAGTGAGCAAATAAAAAGTATGGCCGAATCAGGTTATTCCCGGGACCATCTGGCCAGAATTCATTCTCCAATCGGCCTGTCAATCGGAGCGGTTACAGAAGCTGAAATTGCCCTGAGTATCCTTGCTGAGATAACCGCTGTCAGGCGCAGTGGCTGCAGTGATGAAGCATTTCAGGATGAAGTATTGCGGGAACTTGCTCAGTTGGAGGAGGATGGCCGTAAGGCAGTCCTGGCCACGATTGTTAATGTGCAGGGATCTACTCCCCGCAAAACCGGTTCACAGATGATTATTTTTCCAGACGGTACTCAAAAAGGGACAATTGGCGGAGGTTGTGCGGAAGCGGAAGTAAGAAGAGAGGCCCTGCTTTGTTTTGATCATGCCAGGGAATATCTATTCAAACTTAAACTTACTGCGGATGCAGCGGCGGAAGAGGGAATGGCCTGTGGTGGCATTATGGATCTTTACCTGGAGCTTCTCCCACATAATTCTCCGAAAGCGCATTTCTGACCTTTGATAGAATGGTATCATTAAATGAATGCTATAAACGGGCAAAACAATACTTATAAAATATTATCCAATACTAAAATATTAAAGGGGTGTTAAGATGCCGAACTTATCCGGCACCAGGATCCGGCAGGTATTTTTTGTAGCTCTGCTGGTTTTTGCATTACCAGCTATTTTATTTAGTGGAGTGATTCTATTATCTTCAGCCGAAGCCTCCGACAGTAATGAACTTTTTTACCTGACTATTTTACATACCAATGATGAACATAGCTCTCTGATACCGCATTCTCCGACAGTCGATTTTCACCCTGAAAGAGAAAACCCCGCAGTTGGCGGTTATGCCCGCCTTGCGTCGGCTGTTAATGAAATCAGGCATAAGAAAGAAACTGCCGGAGAGCCGGTTCTGCTTCTTTCGGCCGGTGACTATATCGGTGGCTCCCCCTACAGCTGGCTGATCCCGGAAGGTATTTCACCGGAATTAAAATTAAAGCAGATTATTGGTTACGATGCAGTGGTCATTGGTAATCACGAATATGATTACGGCCCGGAAATTCTTGCTGATTATTACCTGGAAGCAGGTTACCCATCTGCCCATGAGCAAACGGTTATACTGGCCTCAAACACTGTTGCTCCGCCGGATCACCCGCTGGCCAGAGAAGGGCTGTACAGGGAGAGCAGTCTTTTAGTCCTTGATAATGGCCTTAAAGTCGGACTTTTTGGTTTGATTGGCGAATACGCCATTTCTGTTACTACCGCCAATGATCCGGTAGAATTTAAAGATCAGCATGAAACAGCTAAGAATCTGGTTGAAAATTTGCGCAGCCAGGGTGCCCAGGTGGTTATCGCAATTACCCACTCCAGTGTTGAAGAGGATATCGAGCTGGCCCGGGACGTTGAAGGTATCGATGTAATTGTCGGTGGGCACACTCATACGGCCCTCTATGAACCGGTAATCGAAAACGACACCCTTATTCTTCAGGCCGGTTCTCATCTGGCATACCTCGGGCAGCTTGAACTGGCTTACAACCCTTCTACAGGGGAAGTTAGAGTCCGGAATTACGAAAATAACGAACCGTTCCTGATCCCCCTGGATTATCGGTTTCCCAATGATCCCGAAATTGATTCAGTGATTGATGAGTATACTGCTGAACTTAATACACTGATAGCTGAAAAAACGGGCGGGCTTTTCCAGCATGTCCTCGATACGGTAGCACTGGCAGATTTTGAAATTCCCAATTTTCCTCCCCAGCAGGAATCCCCATTTGGCAATTTCGTAACAGATGCTATGCGCCTGGTTACCTGGGAGAAGACCGGACAGAGGGCTGATTTTGCAGTACAGGCCAACGGTACAATCCGGGGCAGTGTTACCCCCGGCACCATGCCTCATGCCCTGGGCAAAATATCGGTTTACGATCTTGCCGAGCTGATCGGTTTGGGCATTGGCCTGGACGGTTCTGCCGGCTACCCCATTGTAGCTGTTTACCTGACCGGGGAAGAGATTTACCGTTTCCTGGAAGTGGCCGCACTTTTCACTGAAATGATGACTGACACTTATTTCCTGCAGTTCTCCGGTCTGCGCTATGAGTATAATCCTCAGAATGCGATCCTTTTCACAATACCATTTATCGATCAACCCCTACCTACGACCCGGGCTGTTATCAGCGCCGAACGATATACCGGCGATGGCCGCCAGGGATATGATGATGAGCTTTATGTTCCTCTTGAAAGAGGTGATCATGAACTCTACTGCCTGATCACAGATGCTTATCATGTTTCTTTCCTGCCCATGATTGGTGAACTTATGCCCCAGCTTGAAATTGTTTTAAAAGATCGGAACGGTAGTCCTGTTTCAGTTGATGAAATTGAAAAATTAGTTGTCCGTGTTGACGGTGAAGAATTAAAGGTTTGGGCAACTGTTTTAGAGTATGCCGCAACCCAGGCTTTAGGGAGTTCCGGTTTACCGGAGATCGATGAGTACTATGCCACCACCGCCGGAAGGATCAATCCAACCTGGTCCATTCCTCTGATAATCTGGCCGATCCTGATCATCCTGTTTTTAATTGCAGGCATAATATTATTGATCAGGCGCAGGCGTTTACGTAAAAAGATCAAAATTACTTCTGAAGGGGATGGTGATGACAATAGGGAAAGAGCAAAGGATAATCCGACCGGTTAAATATGTAAGCAAACTTGACCTGCTCTCAGCTGAACAGGTCGGATCTATTCACCAGTCGTCACTGCAGATTCTGGAAAAAGTCGGGATCAAAATGCCCAGTCCCAGGGTAATAGAGGTTTTAACCGAAGCGGGGGCTCGTTTTGACCGTGGGAAAAACCTTTTATATTTTCCGCCAAAACTGGTTGAAGAAGCCCTGAAGAAAGCACCCGGCAGGTTTACGCTTTGTGCCCGGGACAGGGAAAAGGATCTCATGATCGACGGTACCCGGGGTTATCTCACATTGGATGGCTGTGGTCTGCAGGTCTTTGACCTGGATAGCGGCCAACTTCGCCTCTCAACCCTCAGGGACTTGGAGCAGGCTACCCTGGTTGCCGATTACCTCGAGCAGGTGTCGTTTCTCTGGCCGGTAGTCAGTGCCCGTGATTATCCTGAGAAACAGCAGCCCCTGTATGAATTACTGGCTCAGCTCAGCTTCTCTTCAAAACATGTTCAGGCCATGACTGCGGTCGATGCCGCTTCTGCCCGGTGGTCAGTTGAAATCGCCTCAGCTGTAGCAGGGGGGGCAGATGCCCTGCGACGCAGGCCGATTATTTCCAACTTCCAATGCAGCATCAGCCCCCTAGCTTATGACCCGGAAGGACTGGAAGCGGCGATGGTCTTTGCCGATGCAGGCATACCGACCGGTTTTATGACCATGCAGATTGGTTGTTCGACAGCGCCGGCAACTACGGCGGGCAGCCTGGCCCAGGCGAACGCGGAAGTTTTGGCAGGCCTGGTTTTCCTGCAGATATATCGGCCGGGAAGTCCTGTATTCTATGGCTCCTGTGCAACCGTAATGGAACTGAATACGGGTGCAGTTGCCTGTGGCGGCCCGGAAGATTTTCTACTCCAGGCTTTATCGGCACAGATGGCCCGATTTTATAACCTGCCTTCCAACGTAGGGACCTTCTCCACCGGAGCCAAGGCATCGAATTGGCATGCCGGTGTTGAAAACGCTTTGTCGGGTGCAGTCAGTGTATTTGCCGGTGCCGATATGATGTGCGGTGCAGGTCTTTTAGCCGGCGCATTAATTTTTTCTTATGAACAGCTGCTGCTCGATTGTGAGGTTTTTGAAATAATCAGGCGAACTGCGGAAGGTATGAAGGTAAACGCAGAAACACTTGCCCTGGATACAATTGCTGCTGTAGGTTCTGACGATCATTTTATGGTTGAGCCTCATACAATAAAGCATATGCGCGATTTGTGGCAGCCAGAATATATTAACCGCAGTCCATATGGCAAGTGGCAGGCTGAAGGATGCCTGGAAGCAGAAGAGAATGCCCGGGAAAAAGCAAAATGGATCCTGGCCAACCATCAGCCTGAACCTTTGGAAGATAAGCTCCTGCAGGAGATTCGGAAAATAATCGAATCCTCCAGTTAAATACTCTAAATTTGAATTAAAGGAAGGGCAGTTGACAGATAGCTTTAATAATCTGAATGATTTTAAAAGAATATGAATCGAGGTTGATAAAAATGGCCTACAGGTATGCAGTGCTTGGCGCAGGGAGGCAGGGTACAGCAGCCGCCTATGATATGGCAAAGTTTGGTGACGCAATAAACGTAACCCTCTTTGACCGGGATCTGGCTGCAGCTCAGAAATCGGCGCGAAGAATTAACCTGCTCCTGGATAAAGAGGTTGCATCAGCAAAAGAGATTGATGTTGCCAATGAAGATCAGTTGACAAAAGCGTTAAAGGAGATCGATTCTTTTTTGAGCGCTGTTCCGTACTGGTTTAACCCCCGGATATCGCGCTGCGCAATTAATGCAGGGGCCTCCATGTGTGACCTGGGCGGTAAAACAAGCCTTGTCCTTGAACAAATGAAAATGGACCGGGAAGCGGCTGCAGCAGGGGTAAGTATTGTACCCGATTGCGGACAGGTTCCCGGCCTGGGCAACTCCCTGGCTGCTTACGCCATCAGCCTTCTTGACAGCACTGAAGAAATCTACATGTGGGATGGAGGTATAGCCCAGAATCCGCGGCCGCCATTTAATTATTACCTTACCTTTAACATAGCCGGGTTGACCAATGAATATTACGGTACGGCATGCTTCCTGCGTGACGGCAAGATTGTAGAACTTCCCACCTTTACCGAAGATGAATACGAGCTGGTCAAGTTTCCTGAACCAATTGGCACACTGGAAGCTTTCGTGGCCGGTGGTGGGACTTCGACAGCTCCATGGACTTATGAAGGGAAGTTGAGAACATACCAGAACAAGACCCTTCGTTACAGGGGCCATTTTAATCAGTGGAAAATCCTGATGGATTGCGGTTTACTGGAGGAAGAACCGCTTGACCTGGAAGGTGGGATCAAAGTTTCACCGCGCCTGGTCCTCCACACTTTGCTGGAACCAAAGCTTGCGCCCGGGGCCGATGATAAAGACCTGGTAATCGTTCGCATAAAAGGATTCGGCCGAAAAGCCGGACGCCGTGCGGAAGCTTTTGTCGAGGTTATTGATTTTTTTGATGAATCCACAGGGTTTTCAGCAATGGAGAGGACGACCGGCTGGCATGCGGCGATCATGGCAATATTTAACGCCCGGGGAGTAACTCCGCGCGGAGTTAAATCTGTCGAGACAGCAGTGCCGGCACCACTTTTTGTGCAGGAATTGATAAAACGCGGCATCCCTCTGGAAGAAAAAGTTATCTTTACTTAAGTATTATAATGATTTATTGACAGGGTTATAAGTAACCCGCTAAGCTTATAAATCAATCAAAGCGGCCGGTGGACACAACTTTTGATTTATGCTAACTTTAATCATACAGAATAAATTCCGGAGTTGATAAAAATGCAAAATTTGGTCTGGATGGACGGCACTATCAGCGATATATCCAAAGCAAAAATATCTATTGAAGATCGTGGCTACCTATTCGGTGACGGGGTCTATGAAGTAATCAGGATCTATAACAGCCTGCCTTTTTATTTAAACGCCCATCTGAAAAGGCTGCAAGTGAGCGCAGGGGCAATTCGGATTGATATCCCCTATTCGATTGATGATATCAAAACAACTGTACAGGATTTGATAGAAACCAGTGGCTGCAAAGAAGGCTACATCTATATGCAGCTGACAAGGGGCATAGCTAAGCGAGACCATCTCTTTCCGGCCGAAACTAAACCTAAAATGGTAATTTATGTTAGAGGTTTGAATCCAATATCTGATATCGGTGCAATAAAACCTCAGCGCTGCATCACTTTACCTGATCAGCGCTGGATGAATTGTTACATAAAGACTATTAACCTGCTGCCAAATTTACTGGCAAGGCAGCAAGCTTCCGAAGCGGGAGCAATAGAAGCTATTCTTTACCGTCCGGGTGAAGTTGTGACCGAAGGTACGCGTTCAAATGTTTTTGCGGTTATTGACGGAAGGGTTATGACTCATCCGGAGTCAAATCTAATCCTTTCGGGAATCACACGGCGGATTGTTCTCGATATTCTGGAAAAACTCTCTATCCCTTTCATTGAAGAGTCCTTTAAACTGCGGGATTTGGAAAAAGCTTCCGAAGTATGGATCACCTCTTCAACTATGGAAGTAAACCCGGTTGGTGAAATTGACGGCAGATCCATCAACAACTTCGCAATCGGCTCTGTCTGTCTTCAGGTAATGAAAGAGTTTCGTATCCAAATAGCAGATAACTGTTTTGAGGATGTGACGTAGTTGTCTCTCCAGGTAAAATCGATTATTTCTTATCTTGACGATCTTGCCCCTCCGTCAACAGCCCTGCCCGGTGATCCGGTCGGGCTGCAGCTTGGAAGCCCCGAAGCTTATGTAAAGAAAATTATTGTTGCCCTTGATCCTGATCAGGGTGCAGTTGATGAAGCATCAGCAATCGGAGCAGATATGCTGGTAACCCACCACCCACTTTTTTACCGCAAACTTTCCTCCATTAATGAAAGCACACCCCATGGGGTTTTAATTGCCTCTGCCATTAGAAAAGGACTCACCATTTACAGCCTGCATACAAATTTTGATGTAGCCCCAAAGGGTGTTACCTACCAGCTGGCAAAAACTTTGAATTTGCCTGTCGAGGGTGCGGAAATTTTAGAAGTAACCGCTGGCGAGCAGCTGCTTAAAATGGTAGTTTTTATTCCTGCCGGGCACGAAGATATAATTCGCAATGCCCTTTCTGAAGTTGGAGCTGGCCATATCGGCAGTTACAGTCATTGTACTTTTCAGGTTCCAGGAATGGGAACATTTATGCCCGGAGAAGGGACCAAACCCTATATAGGCAGTAGCGGTCAATTGGAAAAAGTGGATGAAATCCGGTTGGAAACTATTCTACCGACAGCTTTCCGGGCAGCCGCTTTAGAAGCCCTGTCCAAAGTACACCCCTATGAAGAAGCAGCCTATGATTTTTATCCTCTTGACCTGGATGGAAAGGAAATTGGACTTGGCCTGGTTGTTAACCTGGAAAAATCGGTTACTCTTGATTACCTTCTTGCATTGTGCAGGGATAAATTGGGTGCTGAGAGTTTGCGTTATTTTAATTCAGGCAGTACCTCTTTTAAAAGAATTGCTCTATGCGGTGGAAGTGGCGGTTCTATAATTCCACATGCTGCTCGCAAAGAGGCTGATGTACTAATTTCCGGTGATTTCAGCTATCACGATCTCAAACAGGCTGAATCTCTTGGCATCGCTTTAATTGATGCCGGACATTATTCAACAGAACAACCCGGGGTAATCTATCTCTGTAAATACCTGGAGGAGAGCTTAAAAACTATAAGTTCCCGAGTTGAGGTTTGCCTGCAAACCAGGATGCAGTCAGGCTGGAGCCGGTAATGCAGGGTAGGTGAAAACCTACCCTTTTTTGATGCAACTTAATGATGAAAGGGTGAATAAAGATGCAGTTACAACTACTATGGGACCTACAGGAACTTGATCTTGCCATTAGCACTGTTAAAAAAAGATTCGAGGATGCACCCCTTCAGAGTGGAGTAGATCAAGCTGCTGAAAGATTGAAGGAATTGAATAATCAACTTTCTGAAGCTGAACTCCGGTTTAAAGAAGATCGGAAGGCTCTCAGGTCCCTCGAAATGAATACGCAAAAAATAGTTGATGACAGAAAAGAATTGAGCGAGAACATGTATGGCGGGAAGGTTTCAAACATAAAAGAACTCGAACAGATGCAGCGTAAAATGGATCTGCTTGCAGCTGAAAAGAAAAAGCTTGAAGACAATATTCTAAACCTGATGGAATCAATTGAAGAACAGGAGGCTTCATTGGAGCAGATTTCAGCAGAGCTTAACCATTCCAAACAGGACCTTGAAGGGAAAGAAAAACAGCTTGCTGATGAACTGCTCCAGCTCGAGCGGGAATTAGCCCGGTTGAAGGAAGAAAGAGATAACATTGCCGGTAAAATTGAAGCTAAGTATATGAATAAATATGTCATGCTGGCTGAAAAAAATCAGGGGCAGGCTCTGGCCCGGGTAGTTGAGGATCTTTGCAGCGGGTGCCGGGTTTACATCTCTTCCGGGCTTCGTGGCAAGCTTTACAATCCCGGTGCAATGGTGTATTGTGAAAACTGCGGACGTTTGCTGGTCAAGCTAGATTAATAGCAGTAGTCTGTGCATTTGCTTTGATACAGGTAAACCTATTGTAATCTTGATCCGGAGGGATTCTTGTTGGCACAAAAAAAACCAAGAGCGAGAGATTTAAAAAAACAACGTTGGGCGGGTATTGTTGCAGCCATACTTGCTTTGGGAATGTTAGTTTCACTGGTTGGAGTTTACATTGGCCAGGCGATAGGAGGCGGAGGTACTCCTTTTCCTGAACAGCAGGAAGAACCTGAACCTGAAGATTATCTGGCCTACTATGAGGGCGAAGTGGAACGCCTTGAAGTTTACCTCGAAGAAAACGGGGCCAGCGAAGCAGTTCTCCTCGAACTTGCTGAAAACTATCGCTACTTAACCATCGTCCAGCAAATATTTTTTGATGATCAGGAAGCTGTAGAGCATTATCAGGGCAAGCTGATTTCTACTTTTGCCGATTTGGTTGATCTTCTACCCGCTAATCCGCAATACCGCCTGGAGTTGGCTTATCTTTACCAGGAAGCTCAGAAAGAAAAACAGCTAATCATTGATGAAATTACCGCCCTGCAGGATCTCCTGCGGGTAAATCCCGACCCCATGTATCATCTATCGATGATCCAGCTTTTGGAATCATTAGGTGAGGGCGAGATTGTGGAAGAAGAAGTAATCTTGCTTAAGGAAATATTGGAAGAAAAATTCAGCGGTGGAGTGGCAGATAATGAAGAACGTCTTTACTATGCTGTTTTGCTTGGCGAATATCTGAATGATACAACCGAAGCGAGGTTAATACTTGAATCAATATTACTACAGGAGAGTGAGGAAAGCAGAATTTATCAGAACGCTCTGGCTTACCTCGACTATTTCAGTAATGAAAACAGAAATCAGGATATAATTACTGATTGATAACAGGAGGATCCGGTTCGAGGCCCTATGGAAAAGAAAGATCTGATCCGCCTTCTTGATGAGCTTCGGAAGCGCTTGATTATAATAACTGTAACCGTTTTTGTTTTTGCGGTTATCAGTTTTGCATACAGTGAGGATATCCGCAACATATTACTAATTCCGGCTAATATGGCTTATGCCGGGCTTGAAGCAGAGGGTTTGGATTTACAATTAATCTTCCTGACGCCCTCGGAAGCCCTTATGGCTAACCTGCGTCTTGCCTTCATTACCAGTGCTACTGTAACCTTACCTGTAATTCTCTATCAGCTCATTGCCCTGGCCATGGCTGCAACAGGCAGAAAAAGAAGAACTGCAGTATTTCTGGCCATGATCATGTATATTCTTTTTGCTCTGGGCCTCTCTTTTGCATATTTTGTAGTCTTACCGTTTGCCCTCAACTTTTTCATCGGTTTTTCAGCAGCAGATCTAGTACCCAACTTTAGTATTTCCCGCTATATAGCTTTTACCACCTCATTTATTTTTTCTTTTGGCCTGGTTTTTCAACTGCCGGTTGTTTTTTGGTTTTTAGGCAGTATAGGCCTGATCAACACAGCATTTTTAAGGCGCAACCGCAAATTTGCCCTGCTGATTATTGTAATATTTGCCTCCATATTAACCCCACCCGATATTTTCTCGCAGGTTTTAATGGCTATTCCCCTGATGATCCTTTATGAGCTGGGAATATTCATGGTTTACTTGTCTTGGCGCAAAAAGAACCAGCCTGATGAATCTGATATACCGGCCAGTTAACCCCACTTTTCAATCAACAGTCAAGTATTTGAAAGAAAATACCACTTGATATGATAAGAGTAAACGCGCATTTTAGTCCAATATTTAATTTTGAAAGGCAGGTTCTTTTAAACCGGAGAAGGGAAAGCGGTATCAGGTGTAGAAATATTTTCTCAGATAATTCAAATAGATTCATTACTTATATTTTTTATTTTTAATTTTGCATGGTGTTCTGAAAGTGGATGATTGAATCATTGAATTCTGAATCAGAGCAGCCTAAGTTTAGTTGATATAGCATGAGCTGGAGGGGTATAAATATAAAATGAAAATTGCCGGGGGAGAATACAAGGGCGAGACAAAAAATAATAAACCGCACGGCAAAGGGACGGTTACCTGGCCTGATGGCAGCAGGTATAACGGGGAATGGAAAAATGGCCTTTTCCATAGAGAAGGTACTTTTATATGGTCCAATGGGGATAAATATGAGGGAAACTGGAGGAAAGACCGAATGCACGGCTGGGGCACCTACATATTTTCAAATTGGCGAAAATATGTAGGTGAATGGCAGGATGATCAAATGCATGGCTTTGGAACTTACTATTGGCCAAGTGGTGAAAAATATGAAGGTCAGTTTGCCAATGGCTTATATGAAGGTAAGGGCACATATTCATGGCCCGATGGAAGAATCTATATTGGTGAGTGGAAAGCGTCATATCGGCACGGGCAGGGCAAAATGACCTGGCCTGACGGAAAATGCTATAACGGTGAATGGCTTGAAGATCAGAAAGAAGGAAATGGAGCACAAACCTGGCCCGATGGCAGGCTTTATGATGGGGCCTGGAAAGAAAGCAAGATGCACGGTGATGGGATCTATATTTTCCCCGATGGCTCACAATACAAGGGTTCGTTTCTGGAAGGGCATTTTAGTAAAAAAGGTAAGTTTTTTTTCTCAGATGGTTCTGAATACAGCGGACCTCTGCATGAAGGATTGCCTCACGGCAAAGGTAGTGCTCTCTTCCCGGATGGAACAAGGTTTAACGGTTCCTACGATTTCGGTCGTGACATGGGGCAGGGTTATTGTTTTTATCCCGACGGTTCGAAGTACAGTGGCGAGAGTAAAGATAACAAGCCCCATGGTGAAGGCAGGCTCGTATTCACAGATGGTTCAAGCTATTCAGGGATCTTTGAAAACGGCAAACCGGCAGACAGCGGGATTTTCTATTTTGCCGATGGCTCGGTCCACAGTGGAGAACTGCTTAATGGTCGTCCACATGGTATGGGCAGCGTAACTTATCATGGTGGGATTAAATACAGCGGCGAATTCAAAGATGGCAAAAGAAGTGGATGGGGGACCCAGACCTGGCCTGACGGCTCCAAATATGAAGGTGACTGGGTGGAGAATCAAATGAGCGGCAAAGGCTCATACCGGTCTGTTTCCGGTGACTATTATGAAGGTGGTTTCCGGGATGGGTTTTGGGATGGCGAAGGCACCCTCAAACAGGCCAGTGGAACGGTTTGCCATGGCACCTGGGAAAAGGGGATGATGCAGGGTCACGGCAGCTGCCATTTTGCCAGCGGTGGAAGCTATGAAGGTGAGCTGGATAAGGGTAAATTCCAGGGCCGGGGATCTCGCACCTGGCCGGGAGGCAGCAGCTATCAGGGTTACTGGTGGAAAGGTTTACGGCATGGCCTTGGTAAATACACATCTACTATTGGAGAAGTATACAATGGCCGATGGTTTCTTGACCGCAAGTGTGGCCGTATCCTTGTTAAGAGTGGAGACGGAGAAAACAAGAAAGAATTCTGGTTCTTTGGTTTAGGGCCTTATGGCATAAATAAAATGTGATGCCAAAAAAGATAGAACTTTTCTGATTATAACTTATTACCGGTTAAAAAAATCTACGCATTTGTATTGGCTGATTTGACAAGCATTATAGCACATGTTAGCATTTTTTATAAAGCAAAATTAGCTATATAATCAATAATAGAAGTTTATTCACTTGAAATTACCGAAAGGAGTATAGAAACTTGATTTCAGAAAACGAACAAAAGGTATACGCTGTTTTAGATCAACTTGGCATTTCATATACCCGTTATGAACACCCCCCCGTCTATACTGTTGAAGAAGCAAGTCAGTACTGGCAGGATATTGAAGGCGCTCATTCAAAAAATCTTTTCCTACGTAACAATAAGGGTAATCAACACTACCTGGTAATCCTGGAGCAATCTAAGACTGCAGATATCAAAGATCTTTCCGGTAAGCTTGCCGCCGGAAAATTAAGCTTTGCCTCTGAGCGGCGCTTAAATGAACATTTAGGTCTTGAAACAGGTGCTGTTTCACCATTCGGCTTGATCAATGATCAAAAAAAAGCTGTTGTTGTTGCCCTGGATCGCAGTTTGCAAAAAAAAGGCAGTGTCAATTTTCACCCCAACGTCAATACAGCAACAATCAATATTTCTTACAGTGATTTTGAAAAATTCCTCAGGCATTGTGGAAACGAAATTACCTATATTTAATTTTATATAGAAAAAACTGTCATTTTTATGACCGGATTTAAAAAAGTGGCTAAAAATTGTCAGGCTGTAGCTATATTTAATCTTTGTATTGAAATTTTGCACTAAAACACTTCTGGTTTTTATTAAAATAAAGAAGTATATTTTCTGGAGGAGTAAGAGTTGCAGGAATTAAAAAGTATACAGGGATTTTTGCAGCAGGTCACCGGTGCTTTTGCCGGAGTCGTCGATATTGAAATTGGAATTATCAGCAATGACCTCGAGGTTGTAGCCGGAAGCGGTTACTTCGAAAAAGAAGTCGGTGCAGTATACGGTGAAGGCTGCATGACTCATAAGTTAATTTCTTCCACCAGTGAGGAGTCAATACTTGTCGAGAATACCTCCCATGCCGTCTGTTGTGCTGAGTGTGAGTATGCAGATGGATGCGGAGTGCTGGCTTTTTTAATGCAGCCGATTACTTTCCAGGATCAAAAAATAGGCACTATTTCATTACTGGCTCTTAACGAGCAGCATCGACGCCGGTTGCTTAACCACTATGAAAAGATGCAGGATTTCTTAAATAAGCTTTCTAATATTATCATAATGTCCCTCAATGAGAAAAAAATGGAAATTAAAGTTGCCAGCCTGATGAACCAGTTTAGAGATGTGATTAATTCGATCTATGAAGGAATTATAGCTATTAACCCGCAGGGTAGGATTACGAATATCAACCGTGCTGCGAAGGCAATCCTGAGCCTGGATCACAATAGCCGGAATAGCGGTCATATTAATAAACTTTTCCCTGATTTCAGTGTTGAAGAGCTGGTAAACATCAAATTTAAAAAGGATAGTGACCAGTATTACGGTAAAGAAATAAGTTATATTAGTCCAGATAATGAAACCCTCCGCCTCTTTTACAATATAACCTTGATGTATGAAGAAGATAGTGTTTCCGGAGCAGTGCTCTCGTTCAGAAGAAAAGAAGAAGTAGAAGAAATGGCAAACAGGATAATGAAAGAAAATAAGAAATGTACTTTTTCAGGTATAATAGGCACCAGCAGTGAATTAACTGAGATTAAAAATAAAATGAAAATGGTTGCTTTAACTGATTCCACGGTTCTTATTCGTGGTGAAACAGGCACCGGAAAGAGTGTTTTTGCCCGGGCAATCCATGAAGAAAGTCCCCGCCGGAAAAAATCATTTGTGGCAATTAGCTGTGCGGCAATTCCTGCGCCACTGCTTGAGTCGGAACTTTTTGGTTACGAGGATGGCGCTTTTACAGGGGCCCGCAAGGGGGGCAAGCCGGGTAAGTTTGAAATCGCTCACGGAGGAACAATATTTCTCGATGAAATCGGCGATATGCCGCTTGATTTTCAGGTTAAATTACTCAATGTAATTGAAAATAAAAATATTGCCCGTATTGGTGGGGTTTCTTTCCGCGATGTCGATGTGCGGATTATCACTGCCACCAATCGTGATCTTGAAGATCTGATTGTCCAGGGCAAGTTTCGCGAAGATCTCTATTACAGGATAAATGTAATTCCTTTCATATTACCTCTTCTGCGGGAGCGCAAAGATGACATTTTATTGTTGATGTATCACTTCCTCGATTATTACGCTGTTCGTCTCGGTAAAAAAATGCAGGGTTTCGGGGAAGAGGCGCAACAAGCTTTATTAGCCTACCCATGGCCGGGCAATGTGAGGGAATTGGAAAATGCAATTGAATATGCCGTCAATATAGAAGCAGGTTCAAAAATATCTGTCAAGAGCCTGCCTGAAAAGGTTATCAGGTATTTCAGCGGCACTGATTCTGCCGGGATTGAGAATCTAACTTCATTAGAAAGTAACGCCATCAAAGCCGCCCTGCAAAAGTACGGTTACACCACCTGGGGCAAAGAAAAAGCTGCCTCGGCACTCGGTATAAGCAGGGCGACCCTCTACCGCAAGTTAAAAACCATCGAACTGGATGTTTCTTAGTTTGAGAAAAATTCTTAATATGAGAAATAGTAGATTTGTGCCCATATTGAAGGGTTTAGGGTATCTGGAGTCCGTTTAATTTCTTATAATGAGAAAGATACTGTTTTGGTTTGCCATTGTGCTCTCTTGTTTATGCAGGAATAACGGGCTTTAGTGCTCATCTCCTTAATTTAATTAAATGGCACAAATATTGCTTAATAAGTATATAGATAAGGTATGGTTTTCGCTAAATTAGTAAATGGTAAATATATTAAACATATTTCAAAAACTATTAGCGAAAGGGGTTGTTTTATGAGGTTTTAGTTAGAAATGTTTTTGGGTAATAAAATTTTTAAGGAGGTTTTATTCTTGCAAAACGAAGGTAATAGCAATGCTAAAATGACGTTTTGGATTGCACTTATTGTTATGCTGATTTTTGTTATCATCGGCATTGCCGCACCTGTACCTTTTGGTGAAGCGGCAGGTAATGTTTTCACTTACATGATTGCCTCATGGGGCTGGTCCTTTATCCTGGGGGCAAGTATATTCCTTTTTCTGATCGTTTTCCTCCTGCTCAGCCCGGTAGGAGAGATCAGGCTGGGGGCAGATGATGAAAAGCCGGCTTATTCCAACATGGCCTGGTTTGCTATGCTTTTCAGCTGTGGTATGGGCATCGGCCTCTTATTCTGGGGTGTTTCAGAGCCAATCTGGCACTATATGTGGCCGCCATTCGGTGAGGCGGGGACCGCGGCAACTGTTCATGTGGCCATGCGTTATTCTTTCTTCCACTGGGGTTTCCATCCCTGGGCAATTTATGCTGTTGTAGCCGGGTCTCTTGCTTACTTCTCTTACCGAAAAGGTCTGCCTATGCTGCTCAGCTCATGCCTCGAGCCGATCTTAGGGCGTAAAGGCATTGAAGGCCCCTGGGGCATGCTGGTAAATATAATCGGTGTTTTTGCCACCCTCTTTGGCCTGGCTACATCGCTTGGTCTCGGTGCAATGCAGATTGGCGCGGGCCTGGAAAACCTCTTTGGTATTCCCAGCACCGAGGCCCTCTGGGTTGTCATAGTAGTCGTTGTAACTGCGGCAGCTGTCACATCGACCGCTACCGGTATTGACCGCGGTATTAAGTGGTTGAGCCAGATTAATATCGTAGTCGCGGCTCTTTTAATGCTGATGGTCTTTATTGTTGGACCGACTCTTTTTATCCTGGATCTGTTTACTCATGCTACCGGTGATTACCTGCAGAACATTATCCACATGTCATTCGGTCTCGATGCCGCCGGTGAGGGAACGGAAGGCTGGTACGGCGCCTGGACGATTTTCTACTGGGCCTGGTGGATAGCCTGGGCTCCCTTTGTCGGGACCTTTATTGCCCGTGTTTCCCGCGGCCGCACCATCCGTAATTTCATTGTTGGTGTAATGCTGGTACCGGTTGCGGTCAGCCTGGTTTGGTTTTCTGTTTTTGGCGGTTCCGCTCTCTATGTTGAACATTTTGGCGCCGGGGGGATCGGGGATGCTGTTTCTGCAGACTCAGCGCTCGGTTTCTTTGCTCTCCTGCAGGGCTTCCCCGCATCTACATTGCTGATCTTTGTAGCCATGATTTCTGTAGCGATCTTTTTTACCACCTCTTCCGACTCAGGAACTTACGTCAACGGAATGCTTACCTCGGGCGGTAATCCCAACCCACCGCTTCCGCTGCGCATTACCTGGGGGGTTCTTGAAGGGGCGATTGCTGCCATCCTGCTTTTCACCGGTGGTTTGGGTGCCCTGCAGACATCATCAATCGTTGGGGGATTTCCCTTCATGATTATAATGCTGCTGATGCTCTATTGCCTGATGAAATCGCTTTTTGCAGAGATGAACGAAGGCACCCTGCCCCTGGAAAAAAAGCGCATTCACGATGCAATCGAAGAGCTCAAAGCTGAAAAAAAGATGTAAGTTAGATTGTTTGCCTTAACTGTGCCCGACAACTTTCAGGCACTTAAATGCTGGTTTCAATGGAGCAAAGGCACACCGCCGCCGGATGTATCATTCATCCGGCGGCGGTGTGCCACCCAAAATATAAAGGAAAAAGAAGAAAGGAGTGGCTGTAAGTGGCAGATTTTGAAGCTTTAGCAGGAGCCATTATTGAGTGTAATGCTGCGAAGGCTGCTGAGCTGACCCAGAAGCATGTAGATGAAGGTGTAAAGCCTTCAGAGATTATCAACAAGGGTTTAATCAGCGGGATGAATGTGGTAGGTGATCGTTTTAAGAAGGGTGACATGTATGTCCCGGAAGTTATGATGGCTGCGAAAGCGATGCATGCCGGGATGAACATAGTCAAGCCTTTGCTGGTTGAAGGCGAATCGTCCTCGACAGGTAAAGTTGTTATCGGTACAGTAGCCGGTGACCTGCATGACATTGGCAAGAACCTGGTGGGCATGATGATGGAATCGGGCGGAATGGAAGTAGTTGACCTGGGTGTTGATGTGCCTGCCGATAAGATTGCCGCTGCGGTTCGTGAGCACAATCCCCAGGTAGTGGGTTTGAGTGCGCTGTTAACGACCACCATGCTGGCGATGAAAGACACCATTGAAGTATTGAAAGAAGAAGGTTTAAGAGACTCGGTCAAGGTAATTGTTGGCGGTGCCCCGGTTACCCAGGATTTTGCTGATGAAATCGGTGCAGACGGATGGGCTCCCGATGCAGCATCAGCCAAAGACCTGGCCCTGAAATTGGTCGGTTAAGTATGACCATTCTTAAACCTAGCGGAGAAAGGAGAGGACATTAGTGGATAAGTACGTTAGGGCAAGATACAGTGTTAACAGTTCTCCGGTTTTCCGGATGCTAAGTGAAGGCCAGCAGAAAGAAATCTATCAAGCTGCCATTGAGATCCTGGAAAGAACCGGTGCTGTTGTTCACGACAAGGAAGCATTGGAACTATTTGAAAAAGCAGGTGCCTGGGTGGAAGGAGAGCGGGTTCGCTTTCCGGCCGGCCTGTCAGAGTGGGCGGTTAAAAGCGCACCTTCAAGAATTACGCTTTATGATCGGGAAGGAAATCGCAAGATGGTCCTCGAAGGGCGCAACACCTATTACGGCCCGGGACCGACCAATACTTACCATCGCGATCCGGATACCGGTGAAAGAAGAAGACCGGTCCTCTCGGATAGCGAAAACGCGGGCAGGGTGTGCGATGCCCTGCCTAATATAGACTTTGCCATGGACCTGGGGACTCCAACCGGTGTTACCGACACCCTGGCCGATGTTTATGCTTTCAAATCGCTGGTTACCAACTGCCGCAAACCGATAGTACACTGGGGTTTTGATATTGAGCAGTATGAAGATATTGTGGAAATAGCTGCTACTGTGGTTGGCGGATTGGAAAATCTCCAGAAGAAACCTTTCTTCTGCCTCTATTCCGAGCCGAGCTCGCCGCTGGTACATTCCAGGGAGGCAATTGCCAAGGCGCTTTTTGCAGCCAGGAAGAGAATTCCCATTGTTTATACCCCCTGTGTAATGCTGGGTGGGACTACACCGGCTACTATGGCGGCTACAATTGCTCTCGGTGTTGCTGAAAGTATGGTTGGCATAATTGCGTCACAGCTGGTTCGTGAAGGTTCTCCCATTATAATGGGCGGAGTTTATGCGATTATGGATATGAAGACAACAGTATTCAGCTACGGCAGCCCCGAGTTTCATGCGATGCAGGCCGGAATTGCTGAAGTGGCCCATTATATGGAAATACCGGTATTTGGCACTGCCGGATGTACCGATTCACATACTCTTGATGGACAGGCTGCCGGTGAAGCGACAATGAGTATTTTAATTGCCGCTCAGTCGGGCGCAAACCTGGTCCACGATGTCGGTTATACCGGCTCCGGTTCTATGGGATCCTTATACCAACTTGTAATGTGTGATGAGATCATCGCCATGGTCAAGCGTTTTATGCGCGGCATCCAGGTAAATGACGAAACCCTGGCCCTTGATGTTATTGACAGGGTAGGCCCGGGTGGTCATCACCTTGCTGATGAGCACACCATGAAACATTTTAAGAACGAAACCTGGTTCCCGTCCACGTTCAACCGTATGCGCTATGATGAATGGAAAAATGCTACAGGCGCAAGTACGATGGGTGATCGGGTTGCAGAGAAAATGCGTGGCATCCTGAAAAACCATGAAGTGCCTGCTTTACCTGATGATGTTTTAAAGAAGATTGATGATATCATCAAAAAAGCCGAGGAAAGAGAAGCTAAGAAAAAAAAGAAATAAGCAAAATATGAGATGTTAATATAAGGAGGATACAATTAATGGCAGATTTTGAAGCTTTAGCAGGAGCCATTATTGAGTGTAATGCTGCGAAGGCTGCTGAGCTGACCCAGAAGCATGTAGATGAAGGTGTAAAGCCTTCAGAGATTATCAACAAGGGTTTAATCAGCGGGATGAATGTGGTAGGTGATCGTTTTAAGAAGGGTGACATGTATGTCCCGGAAGTTATGATGGCTGCGAAAGCGATGCATGCCGGGATGAACATAGTCAAGCCTTTGCTGGTTGAAGGCGAATCGTCCTCGACAGGTAAAGTTGTTATCGGTACAGTAGCCGGTGACCTGCATGACATTGGCAAGAACCTGGTGGGCATGATGATGGAATCGGGCGGAATGGAAGTAGTTGACCTGGGTGTTGATGTGCCTGCCGATAAGATTGCCGCTGCGGTTCGTGAGCACAATCCCCAGGTAGTGGGTTTGAGTGCGCTGTTAACGACCACCATGCTGGCGATGAAAGACACCATTGAAGTATTGAAAGAAGAAGGTTTAAGAGACTCGGTCAAGGTAATTGTTGGCGGTGCCCCGGTTACCCAGGATTTTGCTGATGAAATCGGTGCAGACGGATGGGCTCCCGATGCAGCATCAGCCAAAGACCTGGCCCTGAAATTGGTCGGTTAAGTATGACCATTCTTAAACCTAGCGGAGAAAGGAGAGTTTGGGAAAATGAAAAGTAATTATCAGTCACAAGAATCTAACTTCCTGCAGGTTCTCTCCGATGACCAGTGCCGCCGTTTAGTAGCTGCGGCAATGGAAGTCCTGGAAAGAACCGGGGTTACCTATTTAGACGACGAAGCTGTAGAGAGAATGGAAAAAGCCGGCTGCCAGGTTGACGGCAGGCGGGTACGTATTCCTTTTCGGCTCGTTGAAAAAGCATTGAATTCGGTGCCTCGCAAGGTTTCACTGTGTAACAGCAGGACCGGTAAAAGAGTTATGGAGATGGAAGGCGGCAATGCTTACTTCGGGACCGGGTCTGATACTCCCAATTTTATTGACCCCTACACCCAGGAAAGAATTAAGGCCAGCCGCAAAACAGTCCAGATGGCAACCAAGGTTATCGATGCTCTGCCGAACCTCGATTTCGTTATGTCCCTGGGGATTGTCCAGGATGTTCACCAGTTGGTTTACGATCGTTACCAGTTTGAAGCGATGGTTCTAAACACATCGAAGCCGATTGTTATTACTGCCATCGATGAACCAGGTTATTCTGATATAATCCAGATGTGCGAAATAATTGCCGGTGGCGAAACAGAACTGAGGAACAACCCTTTCCTGACCCTTTATGCCGAGCCGATTTCCCCTCTGCAGCACCCCAATGACTCGGCTCGCAAACTGATGCTGGCAGCGAAAAAGGGGTTGCCCGTGGTTTATACCCCCTGTATTATGGCCGGTGGTACCGTTCCGGCAACATTAGCGGGCGCAATGGCCAATGGGCTTGCTGAAAGCTTGAGCGGTCTTGTTTTAAACCAGGTAACATCAGAAGGCAGCCCCTTTATCATGGGCGGTGTTTTTACAGTTATGGATATGCAGACGACTATTTTCTCCTACGGCGCGCCTGAATTTGACCTGATGATGGCCGGACTTGCCGATATTGCCGACTATCTTGATCTGCCCATGTTTGGAACTTGCGGATGCACTGATGCTAAAGTTGTTGACGAGCAGGCCTTGATCGAAGGGGCGATGTCAATTCTGCTCACAGCTCAATCCGGACCGAACCTGAACCACGATGTTGGTTATATCGAGCACGGCAACACAGCTTCCCTGGAATATCTGACAATATGCAACGATCTGATCGGGATAGCCCGTAAAATTGTCAACGGTATCGAGGTCAACGAGGACACACTGGCCCTTGATGTTATCGATCAGGTCGGTCCCGGCGGCCACTTCCTGGGCGAAGAACACACCATGAAACACTTTAGAAGCGAAACATGGTATCCGCAGCTGTTTGAAAGACAGGTCTACGAAAACTGGGCCGCTGCCGGCAGTAAAACACTCTTTGATAAAGCCAATGAAAAAGTAATCGATATCCTTGAAAACTATGAGCCCGAGCCTCTGTCCAAAGATGTTCAGCAAAAGATTAAGGATATCATTGCCAATGCAGAATCGAAATTGAACAAGTAGCAAACCTTCTTTAATTGGTGGGATATATTATGGCAAACTTAGCACTGGGGATCGACACAGGCGGAACTTTTACCGATGGGGTTATATTTAACCTCGATTCAAAAACGGTGGAAGCTGCAACTAAAGTTGAAACTACCAGGCATAACCTCACGCTTGCCATAAATCGCTGTCTCGATAACCTGATTGAAGAGCTAAAAAAGAAAAACAAAAAACGGGTTAATATCGGACAGATCAAGATGGTCTCGCTTTCGACTACTCTTGCCACCAACGCTATTGTTGAAGGACAGGGAGCAGAGGTAGGCCTGATCCAGATCGGGTTTGAACCCCGCCAGGGCCTACCTACTCCTTACCATAATTCCATAGCCGGCGGTTGTAATATTAAAGGCCGGGTGACAGAAGAACTCGACTTGACTGCTGCTGAAGAGGCAATTTTAGAGATGAAGGATCAGGTTGATGCCTTTGCCGTATCAGGATACTTAAGTATTCGTAATCCGGTTCAGGAAATACAAATTTCCGAACTGGTCCGCAAACTTACAGGATACCCGGTGGTTGCAGCACACCAGCTCAGTTCCGATCTGGGCATGCATGAACGAACGGTAACAGCAATACTTAATGCCCGTTTGATGCCTCTGATTACAGACCTGATGGATTCGGTTAAACTGGGCATGAAACGCTTGAATATTGCAGCTCCCCTGATGGTGGTCAGAGGAGACGGCAGCTTGATTAGCGAGGCCATGGCCCGGGAGAAACCGATTGAAACTATCCTGTCCGGGCCGGCAGCAAGCATTATAGGTGCCCTGACTTTAACAGGCGTCCAGAAAGGAATCGTCATCGACATGGGCGGCACAACTACCGATGTTGCTGTGCTTAACGATGGTCGCCCTTCTCTCAACCAGGAAGGCGCCATGGTTGGTGGGTGGCTAACCAGGGTTAAGGCCGCACATATTACAACTATTGGCCTTGGTGGTGACAGCTTGATCCAGGTTTCAAAAAATGCAATGCTCTCGATAGGCCCGCAAAGAGTGTTTCCGCTTTCCTGGATAGCAGCACAATATCCTTACCTGGTTCAAGAGCTGGATGAGATCAGGCCTATCGACTATTCTTCGATGGATACACAGCCCACAACGATTTTAAACTACATCAGGGATCCCATTAACATTAAGTTAACTGCAACAGAACAGCAGATTATTGATTTAATCAAAGAAGGTCCGCACACGCTGCATCATATCAGCAAAAAACTAAATAAAGAAATTGACCTTTTACCCTGGCACAGGCTGGTTAATGTTGCCTCTGTCCATCGTGCATCGCTGACACCAACCGATGTATTACATGTAGAAGGAAGATTGGAGCTGTGGGAAAAGCGGGCAGCAGAGTTGGGCACCGCAATGCTGGCCAGCCGTTATCGCACTTCTATAGAACTATTCGTTAACTCGGTAATGGAAGAGATTCTCTTTAAGCTGGCCGGGCTGACAATCGACCGCCTTCTGGAGGAAGAAGGTGCGAAATTTTCTTTACTTGATGAAGTGGGCAGTAACTACATTCTGAAAAAGATTTTAAGTAAGGATCAAGAAAATAAAGATCAACAAATCAATTTTGCAACAGTCTTAAAACACCCTATGGTGGCTGTAGGTGCTCCTGTTGATGCATATTTTCCTGATCTTGCCGAAAGACTTCACTCGGAACTGTACCTTCCCCAATTTGCCGAAGTTGCTAATGCAGTTGGGACAGTCAGTGGTAAAGCAGTTGAAAGAATTACTATTCTTGTTAAACCGGGTGAAGGTGGGGGTTTTTTGGTACACACTCCGCGCAGCAGAGAATTTTTTATGATTTTTGATGAGGCTATCGAATATGCCTGTAGTGAAGGCCAAAAATATGTTTACGAACAAGCCGTTGAAGCCGGCGCCTCAGATATTGAAACAATGGTAGAACGGTTTGACAGGTACAGTAAACTTAGTTCGACAGCCGATAAAGATAATCTAGAGCAAAAACTATTTATTGAAAGTACAATTGAAGTTTCGGCCGTAGGCCGTCCGTGGAGTGATTAATAATTAATATGGAGGAGGTTTAGCTGCCGACAAGATTAAAACCGGCAGGCACGAAAATGATTATTATAGGTGAATTGATAAACTCAACCCGCAAGGCAATTAAGAAAGCTATTGATGAACAGGATGTTAAATACATCCAGGATCTGGCTTTGAGGCAGGAAGAAGCAGGTGCAGATTTTATCGATGTAAATGCAGGGGCTTATGTCCACGATGAAGCAAAACATTTAATCTGGCTGGTGGAGAAATGTCAGGAAGTTGTCAGCAAGCCCCTGGCCCTTGACAGCCCGGATCCCAAAGCCCTGGAAGCGGCATTAAAAGTCCATAAAGGTGTTCCCATGATTAACTCAATCAGTGCCGAAAAAGAACGTTACAGCCAGGTGGTACCCCTTGTAAAAGAATCAGGATCACAGGTTGTGGCTCTCTGCATGAGTGACGAAGGAATGCCAGAAACAGCCGATGACCGTCTTGAAGTTGCAAAAAGACTTCTTGATGATCTCGATAAAGATGGGATTGATTTAACTAAAGTATTTCTCGATCCGCTGATTAAGCCGGTTAGTGTTAACGGGGAATATGGGCCTCAGGCCCTGGATGCCATTGAAAGAATTGCCGCTCTTGAATCCGGAGCTCATATTACCAGCGGTTTAAGTAACATTTCTTTTGGTTTGCCGCACCGGGCCTTACTGAACCAGGCTTTTATTGTTCTGGCCATGGGCAGGGGGATGGATTCAGCAATTGTTGACCCGCTGGACAAGAAGAAAATGAGCCTGGTAAAAGCTGCCGAAGTAATACTGAATCTTGATCCCTATGCGATGAACTATCTGAAAGCGGCGCGAGCCGATAAATTAGTTTAGAAATCGTTCCGGCGATTAAACTTGTAATTTATTTTTATGCGGTGCACTTATGGAAGGGTGATAAAAATGATTAACCGTGTGATAAAAGCTATGAATTACCTGGAAGAGGACGAATTGGAAAAGATACATCAGGCGAGCCTTGCTATACTTGAAAAAAACGGTATCGAGTTCCATTCACAGGAAGCCAGGGATATTTTAAAAAAAGGGGGAGCCAGGGTTGAAGGTGAAAAAGTTTATTTCCCTCCGGATATGGTTATGGAACAAGTTGGCCTGGCCCCTGCCGAGTTTACCCTGCATGCCAGGAATCCTGAGAACAGCGTTATTATTGGCGGTAACAATACTGTGCATGCCCCTGGATATGGTTCCCCATACGTTATGGACTACGTTCAGAATGAAAGAAGAAATGCAACCTACGAAGACTATCTTGCTTTTACCAAGCTTACCGGTAACAGCGAGAACCTTGATGTTGTAGGTGGGGTCCTTGTAGAGCCAAATGATATTGATGATCACCTGAGGCATGCAAAAATGTTTCATGCAGCGGTAAAATATACTGATAAATGCCTGATGGGCAGTGCTATGGGCAGGAAAAAAGCGCAGGAAAGCTTAGAGATGGCAGGGATTGTTTTAGGCGGGGTAGACAATGTCAGGAAAAACCCGGCCTTGATTTCGTTGATTAATACCAACAGCCCCTTACAATTTGACCCGCGTATGCTTGATGCATTAATGGTTTATGCCCGCAATAATCAGCCGGTAATAATTGCCGCCCTGGCTATGACCGGAACGACTTCGGCAGTAACCCTGGCCGGTTCTGTTGTTCAGCAAAATGCCGAGATCCTCTCGGGTGTTGTTCTGGCCCAACTGATCAATCCCGGCACACCGGTTGTTTTCGGATCAGCTTCAAGCGTAGTCGATTTAAGAACCGGAAACCTGGCCATTGGCAGTCCGGAGTCGGTAAAGATGTTTTCCGTGATTGCCCAGCTGGCCCGTTTTTACGGCCTGCCTTCCCGGGGCGGCGGCTCATTAACTGATGCTCTGATACCTGATTCCCAGAGCGGTTTTGAATCGATGATGCTGCTTTTAACAAACGTGATCAGTGGAATCAACTTTATGCTTCACTCGGCAGGGTTGTTGGAAAACTATATGACAATGTCTTATGAAAAGTTTATCATTGACGATGAAATGCTTGGTATGGTCAAATCATACAGCCAGGGGTTTACGATTGACGAAGACACCCTGGCGGTTGATACCATAATGAATGTTGGTGGCGGGGGGAATTTTATAGCTGATGAACATACCTTTAAGCATATGAAAGACATGCGAATACCAATTATCAGTGCCAGGGAAAACTATGCGGGAGTAAAGGAGTTAACCGAAACGGCACAACGGGCCCATGAATACTGTAAAAAGGTGCTTCAGGATTACCAGGCGCCACCGCTTGATGAAAAGATCGAAGCAGAGTTGAACAAATATATAGAGGGTATTTCTAAATAACCAAACTAATGGTCAAACAGGGATTCCGTAATCCTTGTTCCGTACATAAAAATAGCGGCTGCTGTAGTAATTTCAAGGCAGCCGCTATTGTCTATGATTAGTGTTGTTAGCCCGGCTGTGGGAGGCAAAATGTGCCTTTATCACTTAACATTAATGTAATTTAGTCACAATATTACGGCAATAAATTATCACAAAGCTCTAAAGGATATCGTTGTCAGAAGTGTAATAATAAATATATGCTGTTTGACATTTGTATAGCCCTATTGCTATAATTTTCTCAGGTAAAGTCGTATTAGCTTGGCGGTTTCAATATATTTAACAATCCTAATAAATGGAGGTTGCCATGAGTAAAAACATGATCGAAATGCTCAGTAAGTCAAAATGGTATGATTTGACCCAGTCTCTTAGCATATTCACTCCGCCGTGGCCCGGTGAAATGCCATTGCAGGTTCACTTTTTTAAACGTGTAACCGGTTCTTTTCACGGCGGGCAGGGTGCAAATGGTCAGCTGATCGAGTGGTCAAACAATACAGGGACCCACCTCGTTGGCCCAACCGCTTTTCATTCCGGTATGCGTTCAATAGCTGATATTCCCTTGGAAGATATTAGCGGTGAAGGTGTTGTCGTCGATATCTCCGATGAAGTCTCCGACTTTAGTCTTTATACACCCGAAATGATTGAAAAAAGGGTAAATGTCAGGGAAGGTGACATCCTTTTCATTAACACAGGTTATCACAAGTATACCTATGATCAACCTGATGTAAAGAACCCCAATGCTCAGGGCGGTATTGACAACAAAGAGTTTTCTTATCTCGTTCGCCATCCCGGTCCGGCGCCCGGATTTTTTGAGTGGGCCCTGGAGAAAAAACTTAAGGTTATCGGTGTCGATTGTGGTTGTGCTGAGCACCCCATGAACACCAATATTCGTTATATGCATGATCGTGAGTTCCAGAAAGCAGAAGCCAAGCTTAAGGAAACTCACGGTAAGACCTGGGATGAGATGTTTCCAGTTGATGAATACTATAAGCTAACTCACGGTATAATGCCGAAAGCAGGACTGCTCCTTGTCGAATCACTGGGTGGTCAGATTAAGGAACTGGCAAATAAGCGGGCCTGGTTCTTTATTGGAGCGATTCCATTTTGCGAAGTTGAGTCAGCATGGTCAAGAGTAGCTGCAATCCAGGCTCCGGATGGTATGAGCGAAGATGAATTCTTTGCTGCCATGAGAGAGGCTGAGATGTATGATCTCTCAATTCCTTTTAGTGTCCAAACCCCGCAGTGGGCTAATTATATACCGTTAATTTTACAATATACCAAGCGGGTTGGTGGCCAGTATTTCGGACTCGGTCGTAATAACGCCCATTGCAAGGCCAGCTTCCATTTAAGCAGCCATATGGATGGTGAGCCACATTTCCATGCTGCCGGGCGGACAATCGGTCAAACTCCACTCGATTTCTGGGTCGGACCGGGAGCGATCGCCGATATCTCAGAAATGGTCAGTGACACCAGTGTCTACACTCCCGAAATGATCGAAAAAGTTGTTGAAGTTAAAGAAGGCGATATTTTAATCATAAAGACAGGGTATTCTAAATATGGCTGGAACAGCCCTGAATCTGATGAATTCAGGTACATGATCAGGCATCCCGGCCCGTCACCGGATTTTGCCAAGTGGTGTTTCGACAAGAAGATTAAATGGCTTGCTGTCGACTGTGTGGCTATGGAACACCCGATGAATACTATTCAGCGAATTTTCCATCCCAAGACTTTTGAAGAAGCCAATCGAAAATTAATTGAAAAATATGGTAAAGATTGGGATGAGATGTATCCGCTGGATAAATTCTACCAGGATATGCACCTTAATCTCTTCCCGCATGGCATCGTGCATGCAGAGAACCTCGGTAATGATCTTGCCCATCTTGACGCAGGACGTTACTTTATAGGCTGCTTTCTTCAAAAAGGTGTTGAACTGGCTTCCTGCTGGGCCCGTTTTGTCGCCTGGAAAGAGTAGTTTTCAGACTTACCAGTTAATTGTGATTCATGTATTAAGGCCTGCCGGATTAATTAACGGCAGGCCATTTTTCATAGCAGTAGAAGATTACCTTAGGAAAAAGAGACCGAAAGCCAAATATTTTCGCTTGATTGCAAGTGTTTTTATTAAAAACCACAATTGCGGTCAAACACTTTTAACGTTATCATATCAATAAGGGAAAGGGGGATTAAATGGATCATTATATTGTATGACTGAATTATATAATGATGATCTGGACTTTAGCCACTGGTATTATAAAAACGATCCCACCCACGTTTTCTTCTATCACCGGCAGGCATTGGAGTGGGCTAAAAATAAATCCGGTTTTACAAAATTATCAATCGATAATCGGGTTATCCATTTTGAACTCTAGTCCGAAAAAAATATTTTTCCAGGCTATTTTATAAATGTTATTGCCATATAGTTACAATAGGTTTTCATACTAATTCTACTGGAGGGGTTTTTGTGCATTGTGTTTTCCAACGTTTTTGGCACTCTAACATTAGATTGGATCAAGATGAACTGCTGGCGGAGGTTACCTATTGCGGCACAGATAAAGAATTATGTGCCAGGATGATTGTTGATCCAGAAAGCTTAAATGTTCGGCGGGCCTGGTGGGAAGTCTATCGTGCACCCGGTTTTGATTTTCCCCGAACATCAGAAATCTCCGGTTTAGAAGGGATGACCGCCTATTTCAATTGCGGAGAACCACTGCGGGAAGCTCTTGCATCAATCAGCTTACCGGAGGCAAAGGATCTTTTCGCCGAAGCGGTTCGGGGTATTATCCAGGCAGAGACATTTTTACTGGACCAACGAGGATATGCCTCACCTCAGGAATACCAGGATTACTGGTCTGATATCTACCAGGGAGCCTGCCATTATTACAGTAATATGGAAAGGGTAAAAAAACGATGGTATGACCATATAGGATATTATAAACGCAGCGGCTCGCTTTTTAACCGGATGAAGAGTCAAACTTTATACCTTGAAGAAAAAAAGTTATTTCTAAGCGGCCACCTTCATGATTCATTTCACAGCGTGGCAGTTAAGCTGGAGATAGATAAAGATCAAGGCATGATTGTCAGTAGTGAGGGTGATATTCTTAATGCACCTGATCAGGTTTGCATGGAAGCAACGAACTACATGGATAAGCTGACCGGAACTTACATATCTGAGATGAGTAAAAAGGAAATAGCTCGCTTACTGGGAAGTGATAATGGATGTGTCCACCTTATTGACCTGGTTTCTGATGGAGCAAAAACTCTATCACTATTCCGGGATATAGAGGGCGTATAACATGATTGTCAATAAGAAACATAATATGTTTTGCAAAAAGGTAAATAATCGTGTAATCTATATAAAGCATATAGTGTTTATTCTTCTAGTAATTGCCGTGTAAATTTTTAGATATTTCAAGGGAGTAGTTAGCGGCCTGGTGGCGCTCCTGGACTTCAAATCCAGTGGCAGGGCAGCCCCCTGCGGTGGGTTCGATTCCCATCTACTCCCGCCAGTGTATTAAGCTTCAAAGCCTCTTACTTAAAGGTAGGGGGTTTTTTAGTTTCAGGATCAAGTGGTTATTGTCAAAGGTATTGTCAAGATGATGGCACCTCTTCTATACAGGGATAGGGTAACCATTCTTCCTACTCGCCAGGTTTTTTGTACAAACTGCGTAACAAAATAGGATTACAATCATCTTAGTTATTAGCAAGATATATTGCACAATCCGATAACAGGAAAATGGAGGGTTTTAAATGCAGAAAAAAGTATGGATCGTGATCATTGCCGTTGCTATCCTTGCCCTGGCAGGTGGAGCTATCGCCGCGCAGAACATCTTAATTAGTGATCGCGAGCCTATCGCAGAACCTGCAGCGCAGGCTTTCGAAGTTTTTAACGGTACCGGCAACCTGACCGGCCGAATTGACAATCATTCGGTGGAGATTGAGATTGACGGAGAGCTTCGGGTGTTTGGCTTAAGCAATGAGCTGCGTGAGGCTGAGTTTGCTCCCGGGCCGATCAGCTTTAAATACTATGTTGATAAAAATGGGCGGTCCATTATCACCGAAGCCGAGTTTACAAAGGATGAAGACGGTGCAGTGCAAACGGCCGAAGGTGTACTCAACGGGCAGACCGACAGTCACACCGTGGAAATTGAGATTGGTGGCGAAGCCAGGGCCTTTGGTCTTGCTGAGGGAATTTCGTTCACAGGCATCAATGAAGGGGAGCAGGTCTTCATCGCCTACCGGGAAATTGGCGGCAGGCCGGTGATTATCAAAGTGGAAAGATTAGCCTAATTCAGGCTGCCGGGTAAAATCGCAAGATTGAGGCGACTGTTAAACCAAGGCGCTTTTTTTGTCAGGCCCATAGCTATCATAGCTCATAGTGAATATATGTATAAACTGAGACTGGTTTAGGGAAGGATTTGTGCCTGCGATATTGAAAATATACCACTCAAACTAAATTTTCTTCTAAAGCAAGATCAGTTTAAACAATTGCTTTTTAATCACTCTGGTAGCAATAAATTCTTGCTTATTATATTACTAATTGATTAGCTTTATCACCCGTTAACAAGTTATTATTTTTGCGTAACAAAGACATCTGTATTTCATCTTTATTATTAGAAGATGGTGTTGCGCGGTATCGGAGTGAAACGGATGAGTAAGGGAAATGCGGTTTCAGACGTAAAAGATCCGCAGGTCGCAGAAATCTGGCCCCGGCTGTACCGCTATATTTATTACAAGGTACAAAACCGGGAAGAAGCCGAAGAGCTTACCCAGGAAACTTTTGAGCGGGTTCAGCCGAAAAAAATTGCAGGAGGGATACAGGAAGATAAGATTGAGGCATACTATTTTACTGCGGCGAAAAACCTGATTGCTGAAACCTGGCGCAAGAAGGTCCGTCAGCCTGCGATGGTTTCTATGGATCAACTGGTCGGGCAGGGCTGGGAACCGTCTTTACCGGAACAGGATACGGGTCTGGAAGATGCATTAACCATTAATAAAGCTTTGCAGGAATTACGTGATGATTACCGCCTGGTTTTGACCTTAAGGGTTATCGAAGGGTGGCCGGTGAGGGCAGTGGCAAAAAAAATGAAACGCAGCCCGGGGGCGGTCAGAAGCCTGCAGTTCAGGGCGGTTCAGGCCTTGAAAGAACTGCTGGACGAAGGAGGTTATTTCCTTGAGTAATTTTGATTCTGACCTGAACAATAAGGAAACCGTTATTGATCAATTCATAGATGACCTGAATGAAGAGAAAAACCCCGCCGCTTATCGAGCCGGGCCGGTAGACCCTGAAATGGAGAAGCTGTTTGAAACGGTCAGGGCTGTCCGGAGGCTTGAGCAGGGCAGTCGCAGTAGGGAAAGTGCACATAAACGGCCCCGGGTAAAAGGGTGGCTTGCTGTGGCGGCTGTTCTACTGCTGGTTGTGCTCGGTTTAAGCATTCTGCAGTTCCCGGGTCTGGATCTGGCACTGCCCGGGATTAAGCGCGGAGGCATCGTCGAGGCATCCGCCAGAGCCTACGAAGAGCTGCACAGCTACAGCGGGGTCTTTGAAATCAGAAGCGAACGGGACGGGGTGGTAGATTCTTTGGAAACGATTACGATTCAATACCAGAAGCCCAACAAGTACGTTTCCGTGCACAGGTTTGACGGCCAAGAGCAGCGCTACATCAGCGACGGGGAGAAGATGATCGCCGATGAGTATGGAAGGGTTACAATCGATAACCTCTTTCCTGAAAAAGAGCTTTGGCGCTACCATATCGGCACGGTTATCCGCGAGCTGGGCCAGGCTGAAACGGTTGAAACACTGGGATCTGATACGCTGTTCGGCCGAAAGGCCGAGCTGTTAAGATATTATTATCCGGATAGCGGCCCAGGTGAATATGGGCAGGTCTGGATCGACAGTGCGACCTATCTGCCGCTGCGCAAAGAGCTCTTTCACCCCGACGGATCTGTACTGGTGGTGGAATTCAAAGAGCTGACGGTTAATCCGCAGCTTGATTCAGATCTTTTCTCCTGGGTACTGCCGGAAGGTAAAGAGGTCATCGAACTGAACCGGTCGGGCACCTTGGAGCAGGTTAAGGAGGTCTGGCCGGAGATAGAAGCTATCATGCCCCTCGCCTATGCGGAAATGGAGCTGGAGAGAGTCGGCGTGCTTAATTATGATTTATTCGATTATGTGCTGAGGTTTAAAGGTGAATCGACGTATGATTTTCTCGATATTTATTATACCGCTGTACCGCAGGAATTTTACTTCTATCGCCAGGGCAAATTCGGTCTGCTGGGTGAAGGGTATGTCGAGCTTAACCCTTCCGCGTGGAATGTTTTCGAACGCTATCTCGGGGCCAGCCGAACCGCCCGTTGGCACACTTTAGATTACGAGATCTTTATGGTATCCAGCCGCAGCCTCGACTATCTGCAATTACTGCTCGAAGATCTCGCGCAAGAAACAGTTCAGTTAAAAACTGTTGAGGAAATGATCGAGCTCGGCCTTGAGCCCGTTACAGAAAAAGAAGGTCATTAACACAATTGCCAGGTGCCTGGTAAATATTAACAGGGTTGGGCATCGATGAGGTAATGCGCAAAGTGAACTAAACTAATGGTAGTTATGGTCATCGTAACTTGTGAGAGTTTATAAAAGTCCAAGATTCTTTATAGTATGGATAATAACAAGAATTAAAAAAGAAAGGGCAAACCCTACGTGAATTAAATGCCATGATTCACGCTTTCGGGAAGCTATTCCGAAACGCAGTAAAATCCCAGCAGCCACGATAACTAAAAGAAGCAAAAAAGTTGCAAGTCCTGTTCCATAATCAGGGGCGAATTCTGTGGGGCGCCCCAGGTGTTGAGCGAAATGTATGAATATAAGCAAGACTGCCAATAAATTTCCAAATACGTGGATTTTCAAAAGAGTTCCTTTTTTAACTTTTGAATAACGTTTAAAGTAGGCATATTTAGGGGTGGAGATAAGAAGATAAAAACCTCCAATAATTGAAGCCCAGTGATGCAAATAAAAAGGTCCAATCAAAAAGTGAATATTCCATATTCTAAAGTAGGTGCCTATCGAAGCTAAAATAATGATTACCAGCAGTCCTATTGTGAATCTGAATTGGTCTTTCATCTTCGCCAGGGCTCCTATAAGCTGAATTTTAACATTGTTAATTTAATAATATCATAGCAGCTCTGAAAGTTAAAGCTATCTGCTGCTGTAACTTCAACAATATCGCAGGGTTAGTCGAATGATTTTAATTCCGACTAACCCTGTTATATCGATATTAACATAATTATTATCATTGCTGCATGGCAACTTCGTAGTGTTCTGTTTCAACAGGCCACCCGGTTATTTTTTCTACTTCCTTAAATATTTTTTTTGCTGCAGGCAGAGAGTTTTCCGCTTTTTCTTTTGTTTCCCAGAGGGTGATTGTCATAATCTTTTCTTTCTTTTCATCAACTAAAACGTAAACGCCTTTGACTTCTTCAAGTCCTTCATCACTGGCATTGTCCAGGTGATCAAGAACCTGCTTTACGTGATTCCCTGGAATTTTGCTAACCCTGGCATACATGATTTTAAACCCCCTTTCCAATATCTGTTATTATTATTATAATATATGCAAACCTTTTAGTCAAGTAAGTCTATAGTATTAGTATAATTATAATATGATAACATTAAACTCAAGGGGGTATCTGAACTTTACCAGCAATATGCATGCCGCTATGGTTGAGGATATTGCGAAGACCTGAAAAAGCCCTTTGAGTAAACCGTGAAAGGGCTGGAATGCCGGATTTAAAATGCAAATGTTTTAAGCAAGAACAAGCCTTTAAGTAAACAGCTAATACTGAAAACGTGGAAATAACGGAAAGAATTCGACTACCGTAAAGGAGAATAGTGATGTATAATATATAAGTTAGTGAGGTGGGTTGGATTCCCATCTACTGCTACCAATAATTTATAATCAAATGGCGAGAAGGCAGAAATAACCCTTCTCGTCTGACTTGTACTCTTATACTTCTGGCGCAGAAGCCTGCCTATCGGATGTGAAAAGATGTTTAAATTTAACAGAAAACGTTCGCGTGAAAGCATAATAGTTAACGGGTCAGGTAATTACAGACCGGTGCTCAGCATAGTTATCCTGGCCTGGCCGATAGTAATTGAAATGGGTTTGCATACCTTTGTCTGGATTTTCGATACGGCTATGGTTATGCGCCTGGGGGCTCATGAAGCGACGGCAGTGGAATTTGGGGCCATTGTTCTCTTTAATTCATTAATGATCCTTGGTGCGCTCGGTATCGGTGCCAATGCCCTGGTAGCACGTTATACAGGGGCAGAAGATATGAAAAATGCCGCCCTGACCGGAGGGCAGGCTTTGACTCTCAGTTTCATTATAACTGCGATATTTACAGGTATTGCCGTGCTGTTCGGCAGTTCTTTTTTTGGTTGGATAATAAAAGATGCCACAACCCTTAACCTTACAAATGATTACTTCTATTTCGCTTTGCTTAGTGGGGGATTTGCGCTGCTGCCGCTTCTGGTGGCCAACGGCATTATTCGTGGGACAGGCAACACCCGGGTGCCTATGATTATTGCCTTAATTGCCAACTCTTACAATGTAATCGGAGATTACCTGCTTATTTTCGGCCATTACGGGTTTCCTGAGCTTGGAGTAAAGGGTGCAGCATTAGCTACCGGCTCAGCACAGTTAATTGCCCTGACTCTCTCAATGGGCTACCTTTTTTTGCATAAAGGGATTTTACCGTTCTCTGTTAAATCACTATTTCCGCTGCATAAAGAGGTTATTAAAAAAGTTGTGAAGCTGAGTGCTCCCGCAGGCGCGGAAGAACTAACTCACAGCGGCAGCAGAATGATTACAGCCAGCTGGATTACTGTGCTCGGGCCGGTTGCATTTGCTGCCAATGCAGCGGCTATTGCTGCCGAAGCGTTTTCTTTTATGCCCGGACATGCTTTTGCCATCGCTGCAACAACCCTTGTCGGACAGCGGCTGGGTGCAGGATTTATCAGGCAGGCTCGTGAAACAGGTTACTGGGCAGTTGTATTAGGCACGATCCTGATGAGTTCGATAGGCTTAATATTTCTATTTTTTCCTTATGCCGTGATGAGCCTCTTTGATCCCCCTGATCCTGAGGTAGTGCGCCTCGGGGTGCTCTGCCTGCAGATTGCTGCCCTAGAACAACCTTTCATTGCCCTGACGATGATATTCTCCGGTGCCCTGAGGGGAACCGGTGACACTAAAGGACCTTTCAGGATTGGGCTCTACACCAACCTGTTAGTGCGGCTACCGCTGATATATGCAGTCATATTTATTTTTCAACTCGAAGTTTACTTTATCTGGTGGGTGACAGCGCTTCAATATGCTGTCAGTGCCATGCTTTTATACATTCTTTACCGCAGAAAAGACTGGGATGCATTGGAACCGATTCCCACTTCAGAAAATGTAGGGTAACATGCTGCGGAATCATCGCAAATAAGCAGTTCTGGCAGGTGCTAACTAAATTGGAAAGCAAAAACAGATTGCCGGAAGTAAGAAGGTTTAAAAATATTAGCTCTTAACCATAAAAAATATGGGGGTGATCCTTGTTGGATCTGGATAAGTTGAAAAGAGAGCAGCTGGAAGAGTTGCTGATTGATTTTGCCAAAAGATGGCTGGCCCATGACGGTCTCTGGTTTCAGGAAGTTGAAAAAGTTTACGGTTTAGAAGAAGCGATCAGGTTGGATGCCGCTGCCTGGGAAAAGTTTACAGTAATTGAAGCAAAGCGAATAATGGCCACCTTAAATATCGAGCCCGGAGGTGGTCTTCCGGCTCTTAAAAAAGCGCTTCAATTCAGGTTGTACAGTATGATTAACAAACAGGAGATTATTGAAAAAGATGAAAATACCTTTGTATTCCGTATGCTTGACTGCCGGGTCCAATCAGCCCGCAAAAGGAAGATGATGCCCGATTTCCCCTGCCGCCCTGTTGGACAGGTTGAATATAGTGAATTCGCCCGGACCATAGACCCCCGTATTAAAACTGAATGCATATACTGCCCTCCCGATAAACACCCAAATGATAGCTACTGTGCATGGGAATTTAGAATTGAAGAGGAGTAAATTGGTTTTTAAAGTAGTAGTTGCATAATTACAATATTATGATATAATAATGTAAGAGGAGGGGAACCTGAAATGGATGAAGCAAATGAACTGTCTATTATCCGGGAGAAGGCAGCATTGTTAAAAGCGCTTTCCAACCCGGTAAGGTTATGTATCGTCAGGGAATTGCTTGAGCAAAAATCCTGTAACGTATCAGCGATGCAAAACTGTCTGCAGCTTTCGCAGTCGACAGTATCACAGCACCTGGGCCGATTGCGGGACATGGGTATTATCAGTGGTGATCGCAAAGGTACCGAGGTATATTACCATATTACCAGTGAAAAGGCGGCAGACATTGTCAGGGTTCTCTTTTAAAGCTACTTGTTGATAAGGAGGTTTTTCAATGTTAAGTATAACAGAAGCAGCACAAGTTAAATTTAAGGAGTTCTTAATGGAAGAAGGGAAAAACGATGCCTACATTCGTATATATGTCAGCGGTGTCGGCTGAGGCGGACCAAGGTATGGCCTGACTCTGGATGAGTCGGTTCAAGAAGGTAAGGATGTTGTAGAAGAAGCAGGAGAAGTTAAAATTGTATTTGATCAAGGGATTGCAAACTTTGTAGAAGGTAAGTCTGTAGATTATCATGATGGTCCGGGTGGCGGTTTTTCGATAACCGATCCCGCTGCAGATAGCAAGTGCGATGGTGGATGCTGTTAAATAAAGGTTTGGAGGTTGGCTTATGGCAACGAAAGAAGAGCAGGTATATGCGTGCCAGGTTTGTACTAATGTGGTTAAAGTACTGGATTCAGGTGTAGGAACCCTGGTTTGTTGTAATAAACCAATGGTTTTGCAGGGAAAATAATAAATGGCTTAAAGAAACAAGCCGGGCTGTTTTATTTGCAGCCCGGCTTGTTTCTATTCCTATTGATTTTGTTCTTTTTTAACTTCCAACAGCTTCCCTGAATTTAGCATTTCACTATACTCAGAATCTTTTTCCAATAAGCCGCCCGGAAATTCATATTTGGCCATTCTTTCGATGAATGGATCAGGGTCGAAAGATTCAGGGCCGTGTACTCCCTTGAGGTTCCATATACCCTTTGCTACCAGCTCCAGCATGATCACCGGACTGAATGCTGTTTGGGCCACCACAGAATTTGTGCCATACTTCTTATAACAATCCTGGTTGTCCGAGATCTGGTAGAGGTATACAGATCTTTTCATACCATTTTTGGTGCCGGTCACCCAGGTTCCGGCACAGCCTTTACCGATGATCCTTTCAGCCAGCTCGAGTGGGTCAGGAACCACTTTAACCAGAAAATCACGGGGAGTGATCTCGCTATCGCCAACTTTAATCTTTCTGGCGGCATCATCCATTCCGCATTGCTGCAGGTTTAAAAGAAGGGTTCTCATTTCGCGGGGGACTCCGAACTTAAAGGTTACCCGGTTACAATCAATTACCCTCGGAATAAGCAGTACTTCCTCATGTTCCACGTTTATAACTTCCACATCGCCGATGCCGCCTGGGAATGAAAAGATTTCCGGTTCTGAAAAGACCTCCGTGCAGTACCAGCCACGGTTTTTTTCCCATACTACCGGTGGATTAAGACACTCTTCTATAGTTGTCCAGATCGAAAACCCGAAAGCAACGCCTTCATAACCGGGTATTTCATAATTGTCGCCATCACGGACATTGACTTCATCGATGGTGTCGAATAAATGTTTATCGGCATAGCGGGCGAATACGTCTGCCATACCGGGTTCCACTCCTGAACCGACTATAGCCATATTTCCGGCTTTTTCCCAGGCTTCATGCCTGGCGAACTGATAGTCTCCCAGTTTGACGTTGGTCAGTTCAAAAGGTTTGTCCGGATGCTTTTTAGAAAGGGTCATAGCACAATCTATATAGCCGACTCCACATTCCAGGCAGGTATCGAAAATGTTTTCATTGAAAGCAGGTTCAACGGCGTTCATTACATAAGTGATATCATGTTTTTCAATCAATTCTTTGATAAGTCCGGCATCACGGGCATCTATTTGCTCCGCAACAAAACGGGGGTCACCGCACCTTCCGGCCGTATCTCCAGCCCTGGAAAGGTCGTAATCAGCCATGATTACTTTTTCCGCCCATTCTCCTTCTTTGCCGGCCCTTTTTATAATCATGGCGGTTGATTGTCCTACACCGCCCGAACCGATAATTAATAAGCGCAAGGATATCCCTCCAAATTATATTTTTACCTGCATAGTTTTAACTCTATCATTTTTGCTTTTGTAATGCAGGTCTGGATCATTATTGTTTTACAAAAAACCATGTCCGGAAGTTATAGATTAAGTTCTCTTTTTTTGTCGGAAGTGATTTTACCGTCTTCGTCCCAACCGCGAATTTTGTAATATTCGGAGAGCATAATCTCATAATCTTCCCTTGGCAATAATTTTCCTTCGGTAAAGCCGGTTGTCAGTTTCTCCTTGTAAATACGTTCCGGGAGATAATCGTCTTTACGATCGAAACCTTCCCGCTCGTTGAAGAGCCGGGCCAGGTTGTAAATGCGTTCACCGATTTTTGTCATTTCTGCAGCTGTTATTTCACGATCCAGGAGCAGGCTGACTATTTCGGCCATTCGTTCTGTACTCAGGGCCCAGAAGTCGCAGAATATTGCTGAAAATTTTACCGAGTTATCGTCCTGCATATCTATAACCAATTTAGCTTTGCCTTCACTGGTAAAAGGATCAATATCTCCAAAGGCTTCTACTGCTGCCGGCCAGGCCCTCATGTGGCAGGCACCCCGGTCGGCAGTGCCGTAGGCCAGACCCATTGCCCAGGAGCCGCGTGGTTCGTAGCCTGGAATCTCCAGTTTCTTAACAGCCATGGCAAATTCTTTGCCACCGTATTTTTCGGCCAGGGCGTCAACACCCTGCGAGAGCTCTTTGCCAATCCCTTCTTTCATGGCCATAAGTTTCGGCATTTGAAGATACTTTTCAACATCACCGAAAGTGATCCCAAAATCATGTATGTTTTTTTCGGTCATTTCCATGGCAAAAGCAACTGTGTTGCCCGCTGATATAGTGTCCAGGCAATAATCATCGCAAAGGCGGTTAAATTCAATTACTGCTTCCAAATCACTGATTCCACAGTTCGAACTGCATAAGGCCAGGGTCTCATATTCAGGGCCTTCGACCATGGTACTACCTTTTTCTACATAGTTACCGCAACCCAGGGGGCAGGCAAAACAGGCTTTTTTTGATTTCAAAACTTTTTTAACAGCGTCAGAGTTTACCTTCTTATATCCCTCAAAAGTGCCTTCCTGGAAGTTGCGGGTTGGAAGGATGCCTGCAGTTTGCCCTAAATCGACAATCATGGGTGTGCCATCAGTATAGGCCCACATGTTGTCATCAGTCATCGTATCATCTCGTTTAATTTTGTTCAGGGCTGCAGCCAATTTCCTTATATTGGATGATTTAATGCCTCCGGTTCCCCTGATTGCTATAGCTTTCAGTTTTTTACTGCCCATGACAGCACCAATGCCACCTCGCCCGGCCTGGCGGTAAAGTTCAGAACTGATGCAGGCCATCGGCAGCAGGTTTTCTCCTGCCTGGCCTATTGCCATGGTAACGACATCACCTAAAGTATCACTTATTAAATGTTCGGTTTCATGTGCTCCTTTGCCCCAGAGTCCGGCAGCGCTGCGCAGCTCGATTTTGTCATCTTCGATGAAGAGGTAGACCGGCATTTTAGCCTTTCCTTCAATAATGACAGCGTCGTAACCGGCATATTTTAGTTCCGGGGCAATGTGGCCTCCAATGGAACAGTCGAGGATGGTCCCGGTTGCCGGAGATTTTGCGGCAATTGCTAATTTACCGCTGTTGGGAACAATAGTGCCTGTGGTCGGTCCCGTCATCAGGATCAGCTTATTTGATTCTGAGAGAGGGTCTGTTCCCGGAACAAGCTCTTCAAATAGATACTTAATGCTCAGGCCCTTCCCTCCGAGATATTCACGGGCCCACTGCTCGTTAAGCGGTTCAGTTTCTGCTTTACCGGTAGAAAGATTTACTCGTAAGACTTTTCCTGTATAAGCCATTATATATTCACCTCCTCAAAGGTTAGCGCCTCCGTCGGGCACCAATTGGCACAACTGCGGCACTGCACGCAGACGCCGATGCCGCGTTCTTTCTTTACGATTACCCGGGTGTGGCAGATGTCTACACACAGGCTGCAGTCGGTGCAAAGATCTTCTGAAAATGAAAGGCGGCCATTCTTTTCAAAAATAGCGTTGACAGGACAGGCTTCAACACAGCCCATGCAAAGGTCACACGTCTGACCTTTTACCACCAGGCCATTCCGGTCATAACGGGAGGTTATTTTCAAGCGGGCCAGGCGGGGGTTAAATTCACTCTCGTTTTGGGCGCTGCAGGCCAGGTGGCAGAGCTTACAGCCGATACATTTTTCAGGATGAAATACCAGTGCTTTCAATCATAATCCTCTCCTTTCAATTAATTACTCTTAAGATACTTTCTTAACTGCTTTTTCCAGCAATTCAACCAGTTGATCTATTTTCTGAATGCTAATAGTTAAAGCCGGTTCAATCCTTATCACCGGAGATTTGTCAGCTGACCATGCAGTAATGATGCCATCCTTGAAAAGCTCCCGTGCCACTTTTCCTTTAGTATAAAAATCTATAAATTCAATTCCGATTAACAGTCCTTTGCCCCTGGCTTCTTTAACTGCCGGGTATTCCTGGGACATGCGCTGTAGTTTCGGCAAAAAGTAGTTGCCTTTTTCAGCAGCCTTTTCTACCAAACCTTGATCAAGAAGTACATTGATACCGGCTATAGCTGCAGCACAGGCAAGCGGGTTCCCACCAAAATTGGCTGAATGCATCAAAGGACTGAGTGATTCTTCCTGCCATATTTTTGCAGTTGAAATAATTGCCCCGATTGGCAAAACACCACCGCCAAAAGATTTTCCCAGGCAGATAATATCAGGTGTCACGCCATAATGCTCAATGGCAAAGAGCCTGCCGGTTCGCCCCATTTGAGCTTCCACTTCATCTATAATTAAAATAATCCCATGTTTTGTGCAGATATCACGAACCTGGATAAAATATTCGTCAGGGGGAATGACCACTCCTTCTTCAACCAGTATTGGTTCAAGAATAATTGCTGCAATTTCATGGCCCCTTTCCTGAGAACTTGCTATAACAGCACATAATTCCTCGATGTCGCCAAATGAAATATTTTGAGTATCAGGAAGCTGTTTGATAAAGTGTTTATGGCTACAATATTTACCCACAGTTTCTGATAAACTCTCAATATCATTGTTAATTCCCGCTGAAGTTATAATGCCGTTTCGCCCGGTATTTTTACGGGCCAGGTATATCGCCCCTTCTATCGATTCCACACCACTGCAAGTGAAAAAAGAATTTTGCAGATTACCTGGAGCAATTATGGCCAGAAGCCTTGAAAGCATGGCTCGCAGAGGGCCTAGAAATTCCCAATTATAAAGATGTTCTTGCTCTAAATGTTCCCTGATAATTTCGATTAACCTTGAATGGTTTTGCCCGATATTATATTCACCAAAACCGCCTGTGCAATCAATATAATTGCGATCCCTGATATCGTATAAATTAATGTCTGCCTTTTCCTGACCCGCAACAGTGTTTTTGCCTGAAAAAGATTTGTTATAATCAAGAAACCCAGGATTGAAGTTAACTTTTGATCCGGCCAGGGTTTCTGCTTTAAACCACATTTTTTCCTGATCATCTACTTGCTTTTTAGTAATGAAGTCGAGGGCTTTTTCTGAATAAGCCAGTACCTGTTCTCTGTCAAAAGTCATAAAATTATACCCGCCTTTATAAGCCAAAGCTGAATTTATTTATTGCAATAGTAGTGCCAAGATATTTATTGCTTTTTATTTAAGACAGCGGCAGGCTGTAATCAATTGAAATTGGAATCATCCGGATAATTTTTGACGGTAGGATGCTTTTTAACCGGCAGGGCTGATCTCGATATTGAGAAATAAAAGTTCTTGCGGCCTTGCAGGCAGGTAACAGCCGAATGGTACTGCTATTTTTGCCCGGTCGGTTATGTTGACCGCCGGAAATTAAACCGGGGTGCTTATGATAGGGCACCCCGGTTAAAAATACTTTGCAATCCTTTTAATTATTTTCTATGCGCCCTTGGACCAGAAAAACTTAGGGGCATTTGACATATCCTCCAAATCTTGTGTCAACATCGGCATAGGCGGGTATTTCTTCTGGGTAGCCAGCGAGACAACATACATGGTCAGGAAACTGATTATGGCTGCGGGAACCATGGCGATGAAAATGGCGTCTTCTTCGAAGAAATCGGTCGCTGGCATTGCCCAGAAAGAAAAGATCAGAATCCAGGATACCAGACCGGTAAAGAAGGAGCTGACAGCTCCGGCTACATTGGCTTTTGTCCAGAAGGTTCCGATAATATAGGCTGCCGCTATTGTTGCCAGCTGTATGCCTCCGGAGAGGACAATCAAGCGGTAAACGGTTTCAAAATAAAGGGCAATAGCCATGGCAAAGATGGTAACGATGGGGATGAAGATGCGAACCACTTTTAAGATCTCAACATTATCTGCTTCCGGCCTATAATAGCGATAGATGTTATGGCCGATTAAAGTTGAAACGATCAGGGCATTATCACCTGAAGTACTGATGATCGCGGCAGCCAGCGATACAATAAACAGGATGCTTGCCCAGGGTGGCAGGAAATTATACGCGGCCCAGGGCAAGACATTTTCGGCCTGCCCTTCCATGTCAACAACCCCGTCCATCATCCCCGTGGTAAAGACGGCAATACCGATTAAAACCGGCATCATCCCGATAGTCAGGTATAGAACTCCACTGGTCAGAAAGCCTGCTACTGCTGTTTTTTCGTCTTTTGCAGCAAGAGCACGTTGCATCAGGACCTGGCTGGGCACATCACCCAGTGATAGTGCTGTCCATGCGGAAATATAAAGTAAAACAGCAAGCAAACCTGTGTACCAGAGGTAGCCTTCTTCGCCGCTTTCAATTTTCATTGACCAGGTTGGCAGTTCGGCCCAGTTTTCGCCTGTCCTGATCAACTCACCGAACCCGCCCACTTCACCGAGAGCGGCAGGCAGGAGGATCAGAAGGCCGACAATGATCAGGATAAAAGCAATGGTGTCGACCCTGGACAAAGCCCAGAGGCCGCCAAAGGCGGTAACAATAATTATTACAACTGTAGCGATAACAACAGCTATTTGCATGCTGAATCCTGTTGTCAGGTAAACAATGATTCCTAATGCGACAAGCTGTCCACCGAGCCAGGCGATAGCTGATAAGATTTGAATTATCGTGTAAAGCACGCCGCTTAATTTACCGTAGCGGCTGTTAAAGAAATCGGTAAGAGTTGTATATTTTGCTTTCCGCATTCTAAAGGCAAAGAAAATACCGATTATGATCATGCAGAGGGCGGGAGCCCAGGGATCGAAAATAATTCCCTGCATACCGTACAGTAAAGCATAACCGGCCGCCCCCATCATGGCCCCGGCACAAATCCAGGTGGCCACAATTGAAGGCACCATAAAAACAAAACTCAACTGTCTTCCACAGACCACCAGGTCATCGCATTCATGAACTTTCCTACTGTAAAATATTCCTAGAAAAATAATTACAAGCATATAAATCCCCAAAAATAGCAGAATCCAGTTTGCCGTGGAAAATACTTCGAGTATGCTTCCTTCACCCATCTAGATTAGCTCCTCCTTTAAGTTTAAAGTTAAAAAAAATTATGCATTAACCCCCTGAGACCCGGGGGTATAATATTATAACTTCACCTCCCTTGAGAACAGTTTCCAGATCTGTTTTTTTGTCATCAACCTGTACAAATGAAACAGAAGAGGTGGGAATTTTATGATGATCGAGTACATCGTAAAGCGTGCATGAACTTTCATCGACACTATAAGTAAAAAAATCTTCCCCGGGTCCGTATTTTTTCAGCGGTCCGCGTAATTGGATTAAAACTTCCATGCCGTCAACTCCTCTGCCCGTATAATCTTAATTGTGGCACGATTAATTTCTATAACTTTCTGCCATGATATTTCATTCACGGGCTTACCGTTCATGGGTCACGGGGCAAAGGCCTTTCTATCATTATTTAAATGAATTTATTTATTCCATATAAAAGATTAATATCCTGCCTGCTAAATGAAATTCTTTCTTAATTGTGCAGTTATCTTACCGTTTCGGAATTAATAATTATTGTTTAAGTTATGTAAAAGTCCGAAATTATAATTTCGTAGGCATAATAGTCAGGAAAATGTTTTTAAAGTTAACATTCCATGTTATACTAATTTCTAGAAAACAGGGGGAAATTGCGGAATTAAACAATTTATAGTACAGGAGATCTGTCATGCGAAAAAAGAAAAATACATTATTACCTTTTGATGCTCTGGATTATTCGATCATAGAGCTTTTAAAAGTTGACTCCCGCATTCCTGCAATTGCAATTGCCAGAAAGCTGGGTGTTAATCAGCGCACTGTCCGTAAGCGCATTGAACGAATGGCAGAAATGGAAATAGGCCGCTTTACCCTGGTTCTCGAGCCCCAGGTGTTTGGTTATGGCATATCTATTGATATTTTTATGGAGATCGAAGAAGAAAAATCAGATTCAATTGTCAGTAAGCTGTTGGCAATGCCCGAGGTTTCATATCTTGCTTATGGTCAGGAAACTCATGAACTCTCTGTAGCGGCACGATTTAAAAATACAGAAGATCTCTATGATTTTTTACGGGAGACCATCCCCTCGATTGATGGGGTAAAAGTTACCAAGTACGCTATGGTACCGAGGATTCTTCGCAACATAGATCAATGGATGCCGCCCAGAGATGATTTTATTTAAATGTTCTGGAAAATTATTTTAAACTTATATTGCCATATTTACTTATAATTATAATTACCAATCTAACTGAATTTAAAAGAAAGGAGGGCTTTGTGTTCAGGTAGTCAGGCTATTAACTTTTATGCCGGTTAATTCATGCATTAAGTTTCAATCTGAGCCAAGGAGGCTAAATTTTAATGGTTAAATATGATCAGGCTGTTAAGTATGCAGAAAGATGGCTGGATATTATTAGTGCCACCGAACTGGATGAAAAAACTGCCCGTGAGGTTTCCCGGGAAACTGTTGCTAATTTCGTTAACCACTTTAACAAGGGTTGGGTTGAATATCGCAAGTCAGTTACAGAAGCCGGCGATTATGCCGGAACCGAATGGAGAGGTGATGGAGTCTATTATTACGATGTTTTTGGTAATGACTACATTGACTGCCTTGGTGGATACGGAGCATTGGATCTGGGATGGTCTCATCCTGAAGTGGTCGAAGCTGTCCGTGCCCAGGCCGGTAAATCAGGTATTCCCTCGCAGGAATTAATGGACCCTTTAAGAGGAGTTCTGGCAAACCTCTTGTCCCAAATCGCTCCTGGTAATATTGATCATGCTTTCTTTGTCAACAGCGGCACCGAAACGATTGAAGGCGCCCTGAAGATTGCCCGGCTTTATACAGGAAAGCATAACTACATCTCGACCGTGGCAGGTTTTCATGGTAAAACCCTTGGTTCCCTTAGTGTGATGGGCAAGAAAGACTTCCGGCAGGCTTTACAGCCGTACGGCGGACAAACTTTCTATGTGCCTTTTGGCGATGCTGACGCCCTGGAAAATCAACTGGATATTTGTGATAAAGTCGGAATTGAAATAGCTTGTTTTATCGCTGAGCCAATACAGGGTGAGGCTGGTGCTGTTGTGCCTCCCGATGAATATTGGCCGAAAGTAAGGGAAATATGTAACCGCTTTGGAGTCTTACTGATTACTGATGAAGTGCAAACCGGGCTGGGCAGAACCGGTAAGCTCTGGGGTGTCGATCACTGGGATATAGTGCCTGACATCCTTTGTACAGCAAAATCACTGGGCGGCGGGTTATTACCAATCGGTGCTTTTATGGGCAATGGTGAGATATGGAGAGCATTTGAAGACCCCAATCCGTTTATGCACACTACAACCACCGGCGGAAACCCGATGGCCTGTGCTGCGGCCATTGCGGCTATAAAAGTGACCCTTCGTGATGATCTGGTAACAAAAGCTGCCGAGAATGGCGCATATTTTATAGAAAATCTGGAAAACCTGGCAGAAAGATATCCGAAAATTTACAAGGGTATTACCGGTAAGGGTTTATTGATCGGTCAGCATTTTAATGATCCATCATTCGGTTACAGGGTGGCATCCGGTCTATTTAAGCGCAGGGTATTGGTTGCCGGAACTTTGATCAGCGCCAATACAATCAGGTTCGAACCTCCTCTGATAATCACCAGGGAACAGATTGACGAAGTGCTTAATCGGCTTGAAGATACCCTGAATGAGCTTAATAGAACTTTATAAGAAGGAGGATTTACATGAACAAATTGACCGGACGAAATTTTATGGATCTTGATGATTTCAGCCGAGAAGAAATTATGCTTATCCTCGAAACAACAAAAGATTTAAAGCTGGAGATGAAAAGAGGGTTTTTCCACCCTTACCTCAAGCATAAATCGCTCGGTTGTATTTTCGATCAGCCTTCGACCAGGACCCGCATTTCTTTTGAACTTGGCATTCAGCAGTTGGGGGGCTATGTAACTTATCTCAAGCCGGGTGAAATTCACCTTGGCAAGAAAGAGAGTATTTATGATACGGCAAAAGTTTTAAGCAGGTATTTTGATGCTATAATGATCCGTTGGAATAATCATGATGAAATGAAGCAGCTTGCAGATGCTGCCGAAGTGCCCGTCATTAATGGCATGACGGAGAAAAACCATCCCTGCCAGGCTTTGGCCGATATCTATACTATTATAGAAAAGTTTGAGGCAGCAGATAAATTGAAAATCGTTTTTTGTGGCGATCGCACCCAACCCGCACACTCACTGGGG
>JBNJHN010000008.1:0-56109 GCA_051748565.1 Bacillota bacterium
AGGGAGATTTAGGACCAGATGATCTGGACAGCTTTATTGATAAGACCAGGAAAGAAGTTGACGAAAAAATAATTTGACCTGCCCCGTATAATCTGATATATTCATTAATGTAAAATAACGGTTCATTAAGTAGAAGCCACCGCTTCTCACCCTGAGGCGTAAGAAATGCTACCAGGGTTTATCCATAGACTTTAGGGATATTAAGAGCAGGTGGTATACGCCTGCTCTTAAACAATTTCAGGAGGTGAAACACGATTAGTAAAAATTTGTTCGTGAATGAACAAATTAAGGCCCGGGAAGTTCTGGTAATTGATTCCGATGGTACTCAGCTTGGTGTTATGAAGACTGAAGAAGCTTTAAATTTGGCCCGGGACAAGAAAGTAGATCTGGTTAATGTTGCTCCAAGTGCACGGCCGCCGGTTTGTCGCCTGATGGACTATGGCAAGCACAAGTATGAGCAAAGTAAACGTGAACGCGAAGCTCGTAAAAAACAGAAGACAACAACAGTGAAAGAGATAAAGCTAAGGCCTAATATTGATAAGCATGATTTCCAGGTTAAGGCTAAACGCGGCCAAAAATTTCTGGAAAATGGTGATAAAGTTAAAGTAACAGTCATGTTCAGAGGTCGGGAAATTACACATCCTGAAATTGCCCAGCGCCTCTGCAAACAATTAGCCGAGGATTTGGCTGATTATGGGGTTGTAGAAAAACCGGCAAAACAGGAAGGGCGCAACATGATTATGATTTTGTCGCCTAAATCACATTAGAGGAAGGTTGTTATACCCATGCCTAAGATGAAAACCCACCGCGGAGCGGCTAAGCGGTTTAAAAAAACCGGCACTGGTAAGATTAAACGTTATCGTGCTTTTGCCAGTCATTTAACCGGTAAAAAGAGCGCCAGCCGTAAAAGGCGGCTGCGCAAATCAACGCTGGTTCAACCCGCTGATTTAAAAAGGGTTAAACTGCAGATACCATAGGGCATCACAAGTGGTGCTTAAGTATTGATGACAATCAGTTATATACCGAGAGTATATTAGGAGGATGATTCGCTATGCCTCGCATCAAGAGAGGAACTGTCGCCCGAAAAAGGCGAAAAAAAATATTAAAACTGGCCAGGGGTTATTACGGGGCTAAGAGTAAGTTATTCAGGGTTGCCAATCAACAGGTTATGAGGTCGCTTTCTTACGCTTACCGGGACCGCAAACAGAAAAAAAGGAATTTCCGTAAATTATGGATAGCCCGGATCAATGCTGCTGCCCGGACCGGTGGCTTATCATACAGCCGCTTCATTAACGGTTTGAAGAAAGCAGATATACAGATTAACCGAAAAGTACTTGCCGATTTAGCTGTCAACGATAAAGCCGCATTTGACCGGCTGGTAGAGGTAGCCAAGGAAAATGTATAATTAGGGCTTTTTTACGGCAGCCGATTAACAACAGAATCTATGCAGTTAATTCACCCGTTTGGAGATGAATTATTTGCAACATAGCCGGAAACCTTTAAATCCCGCACGTGTGATGGTTTTTGGCTTCCTGGGCGTTATTTTTACCGGGTCGCTGCTGCTCAGCCTGCCCGTCATGTATGAAGGTGAAGGTATTGCTTACCTTGATGCCTTGTTTACTGCCACTTCGGCTGTTTGTGTAACCGGTCTGGTAGTTGTCGATACAGGGACTTTCTATACGCTTCCAGGCCAGGTGGTCATTATGGTTCTGATCTTTATCGGTTCCCTGGGCTTCATGACGATGACGACGCTGATATTTATCTTTCTGGGGAGACGTATCCCACTGCGGGATCGGATTATAGTCAAGGAAGCCCTGAACCAGGAGTCTTTGGCCGGATTGGTACCGCTGGTTAAAACAGTTGCCTTCATGGCCCTGTTTTTCATAATGATCGGCGCTGTCCTGTTAAGCATAAAATTTATCCCTGTTTATGGATATGGACAGGGGCTTTTATTTGCTTTTTTTCATTCCGTATCCGCTTTTGGTAATGCTGGTTTCGATCTGTTTGGCGGTTATGACAGCCTGACCCGTTTCCCTGCCGACTATTTGGTCAACGGAACGATTATGGGTCTTTTTATTTTTGGCGGGCTTGGTTTTACGGTGATTCATGAGCTCTCAAACCGTTTACGTTTCAGGCACCGTCTCTCCCTGCACAGTAACTTGGTTCTTGTTATCACGGCTGCATTACTGGTTTTAGGGGCCGCGTTGGTTTTAATTTTAGAGTACAACAACCCCTTAACCATTGGTAGTATAAGCGGCGGGGCAAAAGTATTTACCGCTTTTTTTACATCAGCGACAGCACGCACTGCCGGATTTAATGTTTTAGATACGGGAGCCATGAATTATTCAACCCTGGTTATCTTAATGGCCCTGATGTTTATCGGCGCCTCTCCAACCTCTACAGGAGGTGGAGTCAAAACAACCACTTTCGGGGTTGTATTGATGACTTTTGTTGCCATGATCAGCGGCCGCAAAGAGCCGGTAATATTTATGCGCCGTTTTCCACTTTACCAGATTATGAGAGCAGTATCGATCATAAGTGCCGCTGTTGGCTTAATATTTTTAACCACATTTACCCTGACCTTATTTGAAGATCATAATTTCCTTTCATTACTGTTTGAAGCGTTTTCTGCATTCGGTACGGTAGGACTTTCCACGGGGATTACTCCTGAACTGAGCGGTCCGGGCAAGGTTGCCCTGATCGTAACTATGTTTGGCGGAAGAATCGGCCCGTTGACCTTGCTTGTTGCTTTGACCTTGAAGAAACCGGATGCCGAATTACTGCAATACCCGGAAGAAAACCTGATGATTGGATAGAGTAATCACCGGTTAAAAAGATTTACGGGAGGTTTATTAATGGCTAAAGAATTTTTAGTTATCGGGGCCGGCCGGTTCGGGTTAAGTGTGGCCAGGACTTTGTACAGCCAGGGATACGATGTTATGGTAGTCGATAAAAATGAGGCCCTGATTCAGCAGATTAGCGGAGAATTAACCAATGTAGTAAAAGCAGATGCCACTTCTGAAGCAAGCCTTAAAGCGCTGGGTATTGAGGATTTTGATGCAGTGGTAATTGCAATTGGTGATGATGTGCAGGCCAGTATTATGGCGGCAATTCTTGTTGTAGAAATGGGGGCAAAAAAAACTCTGGCCAAGGCTCAAAACGAAACCCAGGGAAAGGTGCTCAGAAAACTTGGTATTAACAAGGTTGTTTTCCCTGAACGGGATATGGGCCAAAAGCTGGCTCACAGCTTAATCGCTCCGACGATTATCGACATGATTGAACTTTCGGATTATTACAGCGTGGTTGAGGTAAGCACTCCGGAAGAGATGATTGGCCAAACTCTCTTAAAACTGAACCTGCGAGCGCGTTACGGAGTCAGTGTAATTGCTCTGCGCCGCAAAAACGGCGGTCAAACCATTATTTCACCGGTTGCCGAAGATTTAATCGAAGCAGATGATATTATAGTTGCCATCGGAGAGAACAAACAGTTAAAAAAACTGGGGTGGATTTAACTGACACCTTATAAAGTAAGCAGTCCAAATAATCCGTTGCTGAAAGAATTTAAAAGGCTGCAAAGAAGCCGTCATTATCGGAATAAAATGCAGCAAATTACCCTTGAAGGGCCTAACCTGGTCAGAGAAGCTATCAAGGCGGGATTAAGCCCTGTTGTGATTTTTTATACCGGAGATTATTTTGAAAGTGAAGGTAATAAATGGCTCTCTGACCTTGATCCTTCGGTAAAGCAACTTGAACTGTCGCTGCCGCTGTTTAAAAAAATTGCCGATACAGAGTCCCCCAGGGCTGTAGCGGCTATTATGTCTTTTAATCCCGAAAAAAGTATAAAAATTCGTGCAGGTTCCATGCAGCTGGTGCTGATCCTGGACAGGATTCAGGATCCGGGCAATATGGGAACGATTATACGCACTGCTGCGGCTGCAGACGTTGATGTTATTTACTATACTCCCGGCAGTGTGGATCCTTACAGCCCAAAAGTGTTAAGGTCCACTGCCGGCACCATCTTTTCTATCCCAATCGTGCTGTGCCGGGAGCCTTTGGAGTTAATTAATAACTTTAAAAAGGTGAATATGCAGCTGATTGCAGCCGATGCCAGCTCCGACCAGACTTACTGGTCAGCGGATTTCAGGCAGCCCACAGTTCTTGTAATAGGGAACGAAGCATCCGGGATATCTCCGGAATTAAAATCAAAAGCTGATTTTAGACTGGCCATACCGCTCGCTGAAAATATAGATTCTCTAAATGCTTCAATCGCCACAGCTGTGATCCTTTTTGAAATTATTCGTCAGCGCAGTACTTAATGTCTTGAATGTCTTGTTTGCAGGTGCTATAATGCATGTAACCTGAAATAGATAAATGCAGTGAAGGAGATAAGTAAGCCGGAAAAGACACTCCCCAGGGAGGAATAGCCGAGACTGAAAGCTATCCCGGTGTTGCCTGCTGAAATTCCCTCCGGAGCTTCCCACTGAAGGGTTTTGGTTTTAAGAAACCTGGTAGGCTGGAGACGGTAATCCCGTTAAAGATACCAAGTGAGCCAAAAATGGCTAAACTGGGTGGTACCGCGGAAGGTTGTCTTTCGTCCCTCGCAAGAGGGATTTTTTATTTTCCGGAGGTGTTAAATTGTGATTAATAAGTTACAAGAGTTGAAAGACGAAGCGAAGCAGCTAATAGAAGCAGCGAATAACCTGGACCAGTTAAAAGAGATTAAGATTAAACTCCTGGGCAAAAAGGGTGATCTGACTGTTCTTCTGCGCAGCCTGGGAAGTGTAAAACCTGAAGAGAGGCCGGTTATAGGTCAAAAAGCCAATGCCCTGCGCGAGGAGCTGGAAATGAAAATAGAACGCAAGGAGCAATCATTGCACGATGCTCTCAAAGAAGGGCAATGGGAAAATGAACGTATTGATGTTACTTTACCGGGCAGACCGATTCAAATCGGCCAAAAGCACCCGCTGACAACGATTATGGAGGAAATCAAAGAAATTTTTATCGGCCTTGGCTTTCAGGTGGCCCATGGCCCGGATATCGAGAGCGATTATTATAATTTTGAAGCTTTAAACATTCCGGCTGAACATCCGGCCAGGGATATGCAGGATTCCTTTTACATAACTTCTCAGTACTTGTTACGGACTCATACATCTCCTGTGCAGATCAGAACCATGGAGAAACTTGCACCGAAGCTGCCGGTTCGAATAATTGCTCCGGGTAAAGTCTTCAGGCGAGATGATGACGCCACACATTCACCGATGTTTCACCAGGTTGAAGGGCTTGCTGTTGATACCGATATATCATTTTCAGATTTGAAGGGGACTTTGCTATTGTTTGTGCGGGAGATGTTTGGCCCGGAGCAGAAGATCCGCCTGCGGCCCAGTTATTTTCCCTTCACCGAACCGAGTGCGGAAGTTGATATATTATGCATTATGTGTGGTGGAGAAGGTTGTCGCACCTGCAGTGATACCGGGTGGTTGGAAATACTCGGAGCAGGCATGGTTCATCCGCGTGTTTTGGAAGTTTCCGGTTACAACCCGCTTGAAGTTACCGGTTTTGCTTTCGGGATGGGTGTCGAACGCATTGCCATGCTAAAATACGGTATTGGTGACCTGCGACTTTTCTTCACTAACGACCTGCGCTTTTTAAAACAATTTGGCTAATTGATGAATATTGAACGGAGGATTTGAAGATGCGTGTTTCCTATGACTGGCTTTTAGAATATATTGACCCGGGCATTTCCGCTGAAGAACTTGCTGAGCGTTTAACACTTTCCGGCATTGAAGTAGGGGCGGTAGAGCGTTTTGGCCCGCCTATGCCCGGAGTCGTTGTCGGACAGGTTGCTTTGATAGAACCTCACCCGGGAAGAAGCAACCTCGTGCTTGTTGATGCTGATGTGGGGGATAAATCATTAAAAATTGTTTGCGGTGCAAAAAATATGCAGGTGGGCGATAAAGTCCCGGTAGCTAGGCCGGGCTCAGAACTACCCGGTCCTCGCCTGATTGAGGAAACAATCCTTTATGGTGTTTTATCATCGGGTATGCTTTGTTCGGCCCAGGAACTTGGCCTTGATATAGGCAAAGAAGATGAAATCCTTATACTTGATCAATCTGCCGTGATCGGGGAGCCACTGGAGCAGGTGTTGGGTTTAGATGATTTCATCCTTCATCTCGATCTGACCCCCAACCGGGCCGACTGCCTGAGCATGATCGGTGTTGCCTACGAAGTTGCCGCTTTAACCGGCGCACAGGTCAATTTGCCACCACTCCTGCCCCCGGAAACAGAAAAAGACATTAACGATGTTATTAATATAGTGGTGGAAGATCCGGATCTATGCCCTCGTTATACTGCCCGGGTTATCAATGAAGTGGTTATCGGAAAATCTCCTCTATGGATGCAGTTAAAGCTTTTGAAAGCAGGTATCCGCCCAATCAGTAACATTGTTGATATCACTAACTACGTAATGTGGGAATTTGGGCAACCGCTACATGCATTTGACCTTGACCTGCTCGGAAAAAATAAAATTGTGGTCCGCAGGGCACTGCCTGACGAAACTCTGGTTACTCTTGATGGTGTAGAGCGAAAACTTGATCCGGAAGCACTGGTCATTGCTGATGGCCGGGAGCCGGTTGGCCTGGCAGGAGTTATGGGTGGCGAGAATACAGAGATAACCGGTTCAACAACCAAAGTGTTGATAGAAGCGGCTAACTTTAATCCAACCAGTATCAGGCGGACGGCCAGACGTTATAATCTTCCTTCGGAAGCATCACAGCGTTTTGAAAAAGGAGTTAACCCGGAAGCGGCAATTTGGGCTCAGAACAGGACGGCTCTTCTCCTGTACGAACTGGCTGAAGGAAAAGTATTAAAAGGAGTAATTGATCATTACATATCTTTACCTGAACCAAAAAATATCCGTGTCCGTCCCGGCCGAATTAATAAAATACTGGGATTGGATATCCCTGAGAACGACATGAATGCGATTCTGAGCAGCCTGGGCTTCACTGTTCTTAAAAATGATCAGGAGGACGGGTTTTTCGATTTAGCGGTCCCTCTGAGGCGTGCAGATATTATCCTGGAAGAAGATATAGTAGAAGAGGTGGCCCGGCTTTATGGCTATGATAAGATTCCGGTATCCCTGCCTCGCGGGGAACTGCTTGAAAACCGGGAATCTGAGGAAGAGCGCCTGCAAAATAAGATCAGGGCAATCCTGGTAGCCGGTGGATATTATGAATGCATTACTTATTCTTTTATTAACCCTGCAAGCCTGGTTAAATTAAGATTGACGGAGGAGGATGCCAGGATGCAGGCTATACCGGTGCGCAATCCTATTTCTGAAGAACAAGCGGTGATGCGCACCACGCTTCTTCCCGGATTGCTTAAAGTTATCCAGTATAATCTCAGCCACCGCGAGCTGAACCAGATGCTTTTCGAAATCGGCTCGGTATATGTGCCGGAATCTTTGCCGCTGAAGAAACTTCCTGATCAAAAGGTAAAACTGTCACTGGCAGCAACCGGGCTGACTCCTGAGCCAAACTGGATTATCCAATCAGGAGAAACTGACTATTTTACATTGAAAGGGGCCCTGGAATCTATTTTCAGTCGTTTGCAGGTTGAGAATGTTCTTTTTCATTCGGGAGTTATGCCTTTCACCCATCGAACACGTTGTGCATTAATTACTGCCGGTGGCTTTGATATCGGTTTTCTTGGCCAACTTCATCCCGAAATAGCCGAAGAGTGGGAAATTAACCAACCGGTCACAATTTGCGAAATTGACCTTTCAATTCTTTTTGAACTGGCTAATCCCGTGCCAAGGATTGTTCCTCTTCCCCGCTACCCTGCTGCAAAGAGGGATCTGGCCCTGGTGGCTCCGCGAGGCTTGTCGGCGCTTCAGCTTGAAGAAACAATCAGGGAAGCTGGTGGCGATATCGTCAATCAGGTTAAACTTTTTGACCTTTATGAGGGAAAACAAATTCCCGAAGGAAAGCGCAGTCTTGCTTACTCGATTACTTTCAGGCGCGAGGAAGGGACTTTAACCGATACTGAAGTAAACAATACCCTGGAAATAATAAGAAAGGCTCTTTTTGATTTGGGAGCAGTTTTGCGCAGTTAGACAGGCAGGACTTTCATACGGTCATCGCGAATTATGCTGACAAAAGCACCCCATCTAAAGGAAGGCAGGCAAAGGGATGGAAGAAAAAGATAAAAGCAGGGTCACTGTGCAGATCATGGGAGAAGAATTTATTTTAAGGGGTTCTTCATCTCCTGAAGAGATGTACAATGTCGGTAGTTATGTCGACCGTTTGATGCGTTCTCTGGCTGAAAGGAATCTCCAGATGAGCAGGCATAAAATTGCTGTTTTGGCAGCGCTTAACCTTGCCGACGAACTGCTCAGGCTTAAAGAAGAACTGCGGAATAATTCCGGCAAGACAAAAGAGCGGGGTGGTGAAGATGGGTTGGTTTGACATCCTTCTGCTTATAGTGTTTTCGATGCATCTTATCAGCGGACTTGGACGGGGACTATTCAAGCAGCTGTTTGATATGCTCGGCTTTTTTGTAATAATTATTCTATCCCTTTGGGGTAGCCGCAGATTCAGTGAAGTTTTGGCCGGTTATATCAATCCGGAAGACATTAGCCTCCACCACCAGGTGATTCAGGATCTCGGGGTTGATATTGCCTTTGAACAGGCGCCGCAATTAATTTCCGGTGTAATTACCTTTCTGCTGCTATTCTTATTTTTAAGCTTAATTTTTCGCTTTTTTTCCGGCGGTTTCAGGTGGGCTAACCGCATACCGGTTATCGGATTTTTTAACCGCCTGGGCGGCTTGCTGCTTGGCGGGATTGTCGGGTTGATCTATGTTTATATTATAATTGCTGCCGTATCCCTGATACCGATGCAATTTTTCATGGATGCCCTGGAAAACTCAGAAATTGCCTTTTTTGCTGATTATTATATAACTCCTACAGCAGTGGGGTTGAAAAACCAACTCCTCGATTTTTATATCAATTCAAACGGCTGATCCAGGCTGGTTTCAACCGGTATGATTTTCAGTGTTGGTCATGGAGGCCAAAAAACCGGGTGATACCGGCATTTTTGGGTTGAATCATTTTTCTAAAGACATATTCAATGTGGAAGGAATTTTCCATTGCGTATTCTGGAAAGTAAAATATTCCGGCAGTCAACGGTGGATGTTGCCAGGGACCTGCTTGGCAAGTATTTATGCAGGGAGTCCGGGGAAGGTCTGGTTTGCGGTAGAATTGTAGAGACTGAAGCTTATCTAAGTGAAGATGACCCGGCCTGCCATTCTTCACGGGGTATGACCGGGCGTAATGCGAGTATGTTTGGCTCGGCAGGGAAAGCGTATATTTATTTTATATACGGTAAATATTACTGCTTTAATGTGGTAACCGGGGCAGAGGGTACTGGTGAAGCTGTATTGGTCAGGGCTGTTGAGCCGATGGTAGGATTGGATATTATGAAACAACGCCGTAGCTTTGACCGAGGCAGATATCAGCTTGCCAGCGGCCCGGGTAAACTATGTCAGGCTTTTGCAATCGATCAGGCGTTTGATGGGCATGATTTACAGAAAAAACCTTTGTATGTGGCAGCAGATAAAACGGTGGCAAGTCGAATGCAAATTATTGCCACACCGCGTATTGGTATTTCCTCAGCGCAGGATAGATTGCTGCGCTTTATTGTAAGTGAAAGCAAATATTTATCAAGGAGATAAGCAGTTGGCTGAAGTGATTACAGATAGAGAAATTAAGGTGTTGGAGTTTGATACGATCCGGCAGAGCCTGGCTTCGCTGGCAACAAGCCCTATGGCCAGGCAGATGGCAGCACAATTAATCCCATCTGCTGATTACGGATTAATCGAAAAACAACAAAGAGAAACCAGTGAGGGAAGGCTGCTTTTTAGTAAAAACGCTTTCACCCCTTCTGCAGTTGAAGACATTAAACAGTATTTATCAAGGGCCGATAAAGGGTCTTTGCTGTCTGGTTCGGAACTGGCTGCAATAATGGCTTTTATAAAGGCCTCCCGCCGTTGGTCTGCTTTTTTTAAAGATAATGATAATAGATTGCTTTATCCTTTATTAGCAGATCTTGCAATGCAGATTAGAAGCTGTCAGGAGCTTGGTTCTACGCTGGAGCGCTCTTTGGATCAGGATGGTAATATTTTAGACAACGCATCACCGGTTCTTTCTTCGATCCGTCGGAAAAAGCTGTCTTTTCAAAACAAGATCAGGGATAAACTCGATGAATATATGCGCAGCGCTAATTACAGACGATATTTGCAGGATCCATTGGTTACCATTCGAGGCGGCCGTTATGTTTTACCGGTAAAACAAGAATATCGGCAGCATGTTGCAGGTGTGGTTCATGATCAATCTTCCAGCGGTGCAACGTTATTCATCGAACCACTGCCGGTTGTGCAGATGCAAAATGAATTGACCACCACGCAGCGCCGGGAAGAAGAGGAAATTGAACGTGTTTTATTTACACTTAGCGGGCAGGTAGCCACAGCAGGCGTGGATTTAGCTCAGAACAGGTCTCTTTACGCAGAGCTGGACTATATTGTTGCCCGGGGCCGTTATAGCTATGAAACAGGCAGTACTGAACCTGTCCTTCTTTCTGAAGAAAAACCCATTATTCAATTGACTCATGCCATCCATCCCCTCTTAAGCGGTGAAAAGATCCCCCTTACAGTTGAACTTGGGGAAGAGGCGCAAACACTGGTGATTACCGGTCCGAATACCGGTGGGAAAACCGTTGCTTTGAAGACAATAGGCCTCATGGCTGTCATGGCACAAAGTGGTTTGCATCTTCCTGCCGGAAAAGAAACAAAGGTCTCTGTATTTACTGAAATCAGGGCGGATATTGGTGATGAGCAGAGCATTGCCCAATCTTTAAGCACATTTTCGGGGCATATGAAAAATATAATTGAGATTATTGCTGAAAGTAGTCCGGGGGCGCTGGTTTTACTCGATGAATTGGGAGCGGGAACGGATCCTTCTGAAGGATCGGCCCTTGCAATGGCCATTCTCGAAGAATTAACTTATAAAGGAGCACTGACGATTGCTACGACACATATCAACGAGTTAAAGCTTTTTGCCCAGGTTCAGGAAAAAATGCAAAATGCTGCTATGGAATTCGACCCTGACACACTGGCGCCTACTTACAGGCTCTTACAGGGTGTTCCCGGGCAGAGCAATGCGTTTTATATCGCCGAAGAACTGGGCTTGCCGTATCAAGTTCTCAAGAAGGCTAAAAGTTTTGTTCATCGTTCGCACGATCAAGTTGAAACGGTAATTGCCAGCCTGGTTCAAGATCAGCAGCGTCTGCACCGGGACAGCCGCCAGGCGGCATTTGATAGGAGCAGGGCCGAAGTACTGATGGAAGAACTGGAAAAAGAGCGAGAATTGCTAAGAGCCAGGCGTGATGACGTTTTACAGGAGGCTCGCGAAGAAGCACGCAAGATAATCAAAGGAGTGAAATATACCGCCGACCAGTTAATGAAGGAGCTGCGGGAACTAAAAAATACAAACATTGAGAACCCTCAGGCCAGAGCAGAAGAACTGCGGCGGGATTTGAACCTGATCCAAAAAGATATCGAATCGGATGAAGATGAAGCAGAGAGCGAACTTAGCTGCCTTACTAGTGATGACCTTGCCGTAGGACAGATCGTTTACATAAGCAGCCTAAAACAGAGGGGAGAGATTGTTACTTTTTCAGCCGAGGAAGCGTTAGTCCAGGTAGGCTCAATGAAGGTGCACCTTCCCCTGCGTGAACTGAAACAAGACCATAAAAAAAATGCTGATATACCCGGAAAAGAGAAAAAGATTGAAAAGCGAGGCTACTCAGTGCAGAAAGATTTAGCGATCAGCAACTCAATCGACCTGCGCGGATTAAACTTAGATGAAGCCCGCCCATTAGTCGATAAACTTCTCGATAATGCTCTTTGGGCCGGTCTAAACAAAGTTGATTTAATTCATGGCAAAGGAACTGGCAAATTAAAACTGGGCCTGCGAGACTATTTAAAGGAGCATCCTCTTGTCAGTGCATTTCGAAGCGGAAGTTCTGCCGAAGGCGGTGAAGGGGTAACTGTTGTTGAGATCAAATCATAAACAGAAAAATGACGGGTGACCGTAATGAGCAATAAAGATCTCGAGGGTTTGGTTTTAAAAATACTTGAGCCTGGAATTTATAAAACTACCGGACAGGTAGTTGAAGAGTTCCGCATGGAATACCCTGCACAGTGGAGAGAGCTGGAAAAAGAAGGGGAGATGCTTTATGGCAGCGGCTGCAGTTCGCTCCAACAGCCTGCCACGCGCATCTCCCAGATTCTTTTATCCTTACCTGCAGAAAAGGTTTTTTCCCTGCGCAAAAATAACGATTATTACTGGAGTAAAAGATAATTCAGCTTGGTCTGGATTTCCTAATTTTCAGGCCCGTCTGATACGACAAGTGTTACCTGGGTGCCCCTTGTTACAATTGTTCCTGGTGCCGGACTTTGCTGGATGACCTGATTTAATATCACGGTATTACTATATTGGCGTCTGATTACCATGCTCAGGCCTGCCCGGGATACATTCATTTCGGCGATCGCCTGGAACTTGCCGATTACATCAGGTACAATTACAGGTCCCGTATCAGGCTGTTCGGTAACCCCTCCGCCGGGCATAGTTCTGGTACTGATTAATATTGTGGCCGGTTCAGACAGCTGTCCTTCCATATCCAGAACCGCAAGGGTGTAAACATATAAGGCATTATCTTCAATCCCGACATCTAAGTATTGACGCGAATCTGCATCAAGTTCTATTTTAGCATCTCTATCGGTTTCCCCCTGCATACTTCTCCTTAAGATAAAACTGTCCACCGGCGGACCGTCGTATTCCCACTGCAGGGTAACTCCATCAGCCGTAATATAAGCATTAAATAAACTGATTTCATTGGTTGTCTGTCCGGCTTGTTCAGCCATATCGCCGAATAAATCTCCAGCGGGCATTTCCTCAGCATCTTCCGGTCCTCTCCCGGGTCCGCCTCTTCTTGACCAGCGTTCATCTGTAACAATAAAAGGAGGACGGTTGTAAAACATCCCTGAATGCATATCGCAGGTCTGATTGGGAGTGCGGCCTTCGATAAAGTAATCACTGCGGACTGTTCCTGCCGCATTGCAGGATTCATTTGGCAGAAGCCCTGATTTGCTGCAGACAGCAACCTGGACAAGGCCTTCCGGTCTTTCAAATTCTTTTATTTCCAATGTTTCAAACGCTTCCAGAAAGACTTCACGCAAAAAAGCAGTCGAATAGCGCCATCCCTGCTGGATGCTACCCATTCGCGGTTCATCATAGCCCATCCAAAATGATGCTACCAGGTTTGGAGTATAAGCTACGAGGTAAACGTCTTTCCAGTCGTCGGTAGTACCGGTTTTAGCGGCAACAGGACGATCTATTTGCAGGGCCCTGCCTAAATACTTGGTAACAAAATCCTGAAGGATATCGTTGACCAGAAATGCAGCCTGAGGGCTTAAAATTTGCCGGGGGTCTGCTCTTTTTTCATACAAAACTTCGCCATTACGGTCCAGAATTTTTTCCACAGTGTGCAGATCTATGCGGACTCCATTATTGGCAAGCACACTATAAGCCTGGGTCATGTCGATGGCACTTACTCCGCTGGTAAATCCACCAAGGGTGAGGCTTAAGTTATCAACTTCGCTGGGATGGAGAGTTGATATGCCCATTTTCCGGGCATACTCGGCACCTACATTAGGCCCCAGCTCTTCAAAAGCACGAACTGCAGGTATGTTATAAGAGAAGTAGAGAGCCTCACGGGCCGGAAGCATCCCCCTGAACCTGTAATCGAAGTTTTCCGGAAACCAGTCGCCCCTGGGTCCGATATAAGGAGAATCGTCCAATGTCGAGCCGGCACCTGCAAGAGTGCCTTCTTCAAAAGCAGGTCCGTAGGTGATAATTGGTTTAATTGCTGAACCGGGTTGACGCAGTGAATTGAAACGAAGGACTTCATCTACATTCTTACGATAATCCCGTCCCCCACCAAGAGCCTTGATTTGACCGGTAGTAGGATCGGCAAGCACAATTGCCGCCTGGGGCTGTGCCACTCCATCTTCTTCGTCGACCATTTCCTGCAGCTGTGTCCGTGTCAGGTCGCGTTCAGAAGGAAGGGCGTTTATTGCTTCACGGGCCTGTGCCATGTTTACAAAGATAGTAGAAGGGTAAAGTTCGCTCCGGGCTAAGACCTCTTCTACATGACTCTGCATTGAAGGATCCAGGGTTGTATAAACCCGCAGTCCGTCAGTGTAAATAGCCCGGTAGGCTTCTTCCCGTGATCCAATTGTAGGTATAGCGCTTAGTATTCGAATCAGCTCATTATGAACAACATAATCCACAAAATGTGGATAAGGATATTCCCGGCTTCGGGGTTCTGCATAGTTTATATGCTGCTCTAAAGCATTGCGATACTCGGCTTCGCTGATATAATCAAGCCTGTGCATGCTGGAGAGAACTAAGTTCATGCGCCCCCTGGCTGCGGTTTCATTGTCAATCGGATTGTAAAAGTTGGGAGATCGCACTGCTCCGGCCAACATTGCTGCTTCAGCGATAGTCAGGTCACCGGCGCTTTTGTTAAAGTAAGTCTGGGCAGCAGCCTCTACTCCGTAAGCACCATTACCAAAATATATCCGGTTTAAATAAAGCTCCAGTATTTCTTCTTTGGCATAGTTGCGTTCGAGTTGAATAGCCAACCAGATTTCCTGAATTTTACGTTCATAACTGGTTTCTGTAGTCAAAAAAGCGTTTTGAGCCAGCTGCTGTGTTATGGTGCTTGCCCCCTGGACAATAGAGCCTGCCTGAAAGTTTGCATATGCAGCACGAACACTGCCCACTATATCAAAACCGAAATGATGGTCGAATCGTTCGTCCTCGATAGCAATAAAAGCCCGTTGAACATGCTCAGGAATATCGGACAAACTTATAACAATACGGTTCTGTTCTTCGTGCAGGGCGGTTATTTCCTTGCCATCGATATCATAGATGTAAGATGTTTCTACTGTGGCCAGCCGTGATGGATCGAGGGCAGGTGCTTCGTTAACATACTCGGCGATCACTTTCGCTGTAGCTGCGCTACTGGCCAGTAAAAACAGCAGTAAAATCAGCAGCGCCATCTTTAGTACTCTGCGTTTTTTGCGCGGATTCTTACTTTTATGTTTTGATTTTGAATTCGGTTGTTGATCAAACGGTATCTTTTTTTCAGCCAATTCGGTGTCATCCTCCTCAAAGTCAATCAAAAATCATCTGTTCTGATTATAACATAAATGCACAATGCTTATAATTTTGAACTGCTCACATCCGACATTCCAATAAGGTAATTTTTATTTACTTAAAACCGATTAGGGGATACCTTTTTATTAGTTGATCATGTAAAATATTAAATAGTGAAATTAAATAAACCTGGATAAGTGGTTTTGTCAAGGGAGGATTCGCAGATGATAAACCGGCAGCAGCAAATAGATAACAGTAAAAAAGATAGTAATCTTGAGACATTTTTCTACCCAAATTCAATTGCGGTAATAGGAGCCAGTCAGAATCCTCTGAAACCGAATGGGATTCCCCTGTATCTTCTGAATATGTTCAGCTATAAAGGGGATGTATATCCGGTTAATCCAAAGTATGATCGGGTTGGGGGATTGAAATGTTACCGTTCTGTTCTTGACATCGAAGCACCTGTCGATATGGCAATTATCGGTGTTGCTGAAGCACAGGCCATGAATGTTTTGAAAGAATGTGCAGATAAAAAGGTTAAGTCGGTTATCATCTTTACATCCGGATTTGCAGAAATTGGCGAAAAAGGTCGCACAAAACAGGCTGAAATGAAAATAATGGCTGAAGAAAGTGGTATGCGTATACTCGGACCTAACTGTCTTGGTGTAATGAATTATTACAACGGCACCATGGCCAGTTTCTTTTATAATGAGGAAAAAAAGGACCTTGTTTACCCAAAAACACTCTCTTTTATTACCCAAAGCGGTGGTTTGGGTGGAATTATCTACCAGATGGTAATTCAGCTGTCAATCGGTTTTAATTATTTTGTCAGTACCGGGAACGAGGCGGATGTTTCTTTTGCAGAAGTGCTTGACTATCTTGTCAAGCGAGATGAAGTATCGATAGTTGCCGGTTATCTTGAGGGTTTGCAGGGAGATGGAAGGCTTTTAATTGAAGCGTGCCGTAACGCCCTTGAAAAAGGCAAGCTTGTTACCATATTAAAGGTAGGGCGCACCGCCAGTGGAGCTGCTGCTGCATCTTCACATACAGGAACACTTGTTGGTGCAGATGAAGTATACGATGGTCTGTTCAGACAATTTTGCGTGCCGCGTGCCGACGATGTTGAGCAGATGAATGCGCTGATCACCCTTTTTGCTGCAGGCCGTTTGCCTGCCGGTAAAAGGATCGCTGTAATTACAATTTCCGGGGGCGGCGGTGTTGTGGTAGCAGATAAATGTCCTGAATATGGTTTGGAAGTCGTAAGCCTGAACGAGTCTACTCAGCAGAGCCTTAGAGAATTTTTTCCGACTTTCGGGGCTGTACGAAACCCTGTGGATTTAACTTCGCAGCTGTTCTTGGATACTAAACTTTCCCAGAAAGCACTGCGCCTGGTTATGCAGGATCCTGAAATTGATGTTGCCGGGTTTTTTTACAATCTGGAAATGCCTGATCCGGAAGCCAGCAAAAAAATAATCGAGGTGTATAAAGAAACAGATAAACCACTGATCGTTTTTACCTGGCCGACCGGACAGGGTTACGCTCTGGAAGCTAAAAAGAACCTGGTTCAGGCAGGCATTCCGGTAATTGAACATATTCCGAGCGGCCTTTGGGCAATAAGTGCTCTGGCTGATTGGGTTAATAAGGCTAAGGAACCTTTTCTTTATCCTCAATATAAGGCCGGGGAGGAACAAAATAAATCTTTGGAACAGTTTGCCAGGTTTCGTCAAGAAAAGGTCAGTGCCATGACAGAATGGCGTTCGAAACTAATCCTTGATGCCTACAAGATTCCCATAACAAGGGAACGCCTGGCTGAAACAGCCGAGGAAGCAGTGAGTGCAGCCGAAGAGATAGGTTACCCGGTTGTTTTAAAAGTAATGTCCCCGGACCTGTTGCATAAAACCGAAGTTGGGGGAGTGATTTTAAATATTTCCGGACCGGATGAAGTTAAAAAAGCTTTTGGACAAATTTTAGAGCGGGCGAATAAAAGCAACCCGGCAGCAGTTATTGAGGGAATTTTGGTTCAGGAAATGCTTGGCCAGGGTCTGGAAGTATTCGTCGGCATTAAAAAAGATCCGGTATTCGGCCCGGCCGTAGCTTTTGGCCTTGGCGGGATTTTTGTTGAAGTTCTAAAAGATACTGCTATAAGGATCGCGCCCCTGCGTGAAGAAGATGCAAGAGAAATGATTAATGAAATCAAAGGAAAAGCCCTATTTGAGGGAGTTCGAGGTCGACCGCCGGTTGATGTCGATGCGCTGGTTGATATTTTGATGAAAGTATCACGCCTGGCCGTTGAGTTGAAAGACTCAATTGGTGAAATCGATATCAACCCGCTTATTGTATTTGAAAAAGGAGCGGGCGTTGTTGCCGCAGATGCATTGATAGTTCCGGCAAAAAACCCTGCATGATCTGACATGACAAAATTTGTACTTATGTTATAATAATAACCGGGTGAAAAAATGGTGAATCTTAAAATTAAATTTACTGATTATATAATTGTCGGGGCTATCCTGCTTTTGGGGGCATCCGGCTTTTGGTTTAACCTTCAGCAGGTTAGCGCTGCAGAGCACAAATATGCAATAGTCTATGTTGCGAATCAGCAGGTTGCTGAATTATCTTTGACACCGGGAGATCAATTCAGTTATTCCTTTAACTTTGGAGAAGATGGCAAAAATACGGCATTGGTTGAAATTAATGACGGACGTGTTAGAATGCTGCCTCTTGATGATCATATCTGTCCCAAGCATATTTGTTCTCATACGGGTTGGATAGAATATTCTTATCAGAGCATTGTATGTCTGCCTAACCAGATAATGATTGTGTTTTCTGAAACCATGTCAGGCGATGCCGGTGAAAATCTTGACGGTTTAACCTATTAGCCCCGGTTTTAAGAGTGATATATTTGTAAGCCGACAGGATATTGTTTTGTTGACAAAGAATTTGAAGGTCTATATAATTACTTTAGTTTTTTCGGGGTGAGGATTATGCACATATACCTGCCCGAAGTATTTTTGAAAGATGGAGAAGCAGTCGACTTCAATTTTGAAGAAGTCCTTTCGGACTGCTTCGATGATTTTTCAGGAAATGGAAATTTCAGCCTGCAGATTAGTGTGTCTTGCAGTGGAGATAAAGTGATGGTCAGCGGCATACTTGAGGCATCAGTTGAGGTAATATGTTCAAGGTGCCTTGAAAAATTTGAGAATAATTTTAAAACTGATTTTACCGAAGCTTTTACAATAATCAGTAAAGCTCCATCAGATGAATCTCCTGACTTGTTAGCTGACGAGATTGCAAATTTGCTGACTGTATCTGGAGACTATCTCTACCTGGACGAGTATATTCGCCAATTAATTATTCTGGCCCAGGATTATAGTCCGCTTTGTAAGGTGGATTGTAAAGGTATCTGTGCCGGATGTGGAGTCGATTTAAACAATTCATCCTGCCGTTGCAGCAAAGATGACAGTCAGGTCGATGTAAGACTGTTAAAATTAAAAGAATTAAAACCCGGCAGATAAGAATAACGAGGAGGCGTTATAGTGGCTGTTCCCAAAAGAAGAACTTCAAAATCAAAGCGGAATATGAGGCGTGCCCAGAGCAAACTTTCGGTTCCCCGTCTGATTCCCTGCCCGCAGTGTCATGAATTAAAACCCGGACACAGGGTTTGTTTGAATTGCGGTTATTATAAAGATCGTGAAGCTGTAAAAGTGAAATAATAAAACTATTTCAGTACGCTCCTATTGCTAATAGCATGGCGATAAGGGGCGTACTGTATTTATGGCTAAAAAAATTAATGGGAAGTGGTTTGTTTGGTGCGAGTGGCAGTTGATGCTATGGGCGGGGATTATGCTCCTGCTGAAATTATCAGCGGGGCATTGTCTGCGCTTTCTCATTTGGATAATTTGCACATTATATTTGTTGGAAGGGAAAATGAAGTTATAAATTCCTTGGGAAAAAAGCAATATCCGAGAGAGCGAATAGAAATATGCCATGCTTCAGAAGTTATAAAGTGTGACGATGATCCTGGATTATCAATCAGGAATAAAAAAGAATCCTCCATGGTAAAAGCCCTGCAGATGGTCCGCGCGGGAGAAGCCGATGCAGCGGTCAGTGCCGGCAATACAGGTGCACTTATGGCCGGAGGCCTTTTATTTCTTGGGCGTTTGAGCGGAATCAGCCGTCCGGCCTTACTAACACCAATGCCCAGCTTCAGTGGAAAACCTGTTTTATTCCTTGACGTGGGTGCCAATATGGATGCCCGCCCCGAGCAGCTTTTACAGTATGCGCATATGGGCCGAATTTATGCGCAGCAAATATTAGGCTATCCGGAACCGCGGGTGGCTTTGCTCAATGTAGGAGTAGAATCAAACAAAGGGAACAGCCAGGTAAAAAAAGCATATACATTGTTTAAAGATCATCTGCCGGGTTTTTGCGGGAATGTTGAAGGAACAGAAGTCTTCTTTAATGCTGCAGAAGTTGTAGTTTGCGATGGCTTCATTGGAAATATCTTTCTTAAAACATCCGAAGGGTTATCCAGGGCCATTCTCAGTTATTTCAGGCAGCAGATACCAAATAAACTCAGTTATAAAATTGGCGCATTACTGCTCAAACCAGTTTTCCTCGGTTTGCGCGAAAAAATTGACGCCTCCGGATATGGCGGAGCGCCGCTGCTGGGAATAAACGGTCTTTGCATCAAGTGCCATGGTTCATCAAAAGCCAGGTCAATAGAGCAGGCTTTACTCAAGCAAGCCTACCCGTTCGTGGATAAAGATGTTATCCGAAAACTTCAATCAGCTTTGGACACTCTGAAAGTTGAAATCGGTGAGGGTCCTTATCATGAATAAATGCATCAATACTATTATTACCGGAACCGGGGCAGCCCTGCCCGAACAGAGAATTACAAACTCTGATTTAGAAAAAATGGTTGAAACCAGCGATGAATGGATAGTAGCAAGGACTGGCATTCGGGAGCGAAGAAAGCTGGAAGATAGTTTATCCGGTGTAGATCTCACAGAGAAAGCTTCCCGGGAAGCACTTGAAAGGGCTTCATTGGATTCATCAGAACTAGATTTAATTATTGTGGCAACGGTAACTCCCGATTACCTTACACCTTCAACTTCCTGCCTGCTGCAGGCCAGGCTGAAGGCTTTTAAAGCCGCGGCGCTGGACTTGTCTGCCGGATGCACCGGCTTTATTTATGCCCTCGCTGTCGGCCACCAGTTTATCAGCAGCGGGGTCTATAATAAAGTGCTTGTAGTTGGGGTTGAAGTTTTAACCCGTATTACCGATTGGGAAGATCGCAGTACATGTGTCTTATTTGGTGACGGGGCAGGGGCGGTGGTGCTCCAGGCGACAGAAGAGGAAAGAGGTTTCATAAACTTTACCTTAAAATCGGATGGGCGGGGTGCAGAGCTGTTAATTCTTCCTGCCGGTGGTAACGCTATGCCGGCCAGTATAGAAACCTTGCAGAACAGGCAGCATTATCTCAAGATGAATGGTAACGAAATATTTAAGTTTGCTGTACGAGTAGTTGAAGAAACGCTGCTCGGCATGTTGGGGCTTGAAAAACTAAAACCGGAACATCTTGATTATCTTTTTTTACACCAGGCGAATCTGAGGATTATTGAACATATTCGCAAACGCCTGAAACTGCCCACCGATAAAGTTCCTGTTAACATAGATCGTTTTGGAAATATGTCATCCGCGACTATACCGATTGCTATCCATGAAGAAATTATTGCAGGACGTCTGAAAGAAGGCCATTTAGTAGCCATGGTTGCCTTTGGAGCAGGGCTGACCTGGGGAGGCCTTTTAATGAAATGGTAACTAAGGAGTTAAGACTGCTGTGAAAATTGCATATCTCTTTCCCGGACAGGGAGCACAATATGTTGGAATGGGCAAAGATTTCTATGATTGCTATTCGGAAGCCCGTTCTGTTTTTGCTCAGACCGAAAAAGCTATGGGCCATGAATTCCTGGAGATGATTTTCACCGGGCCGGAAAGCAAGCTTCAGATGACCGAATATACCCAACCGGCAATTCTGACTGTAAGCGTTGCCATATATCGTATTATCGAAAGCTTGGGTTTCCGGGCAGCAGGTTTTGCCGGACTGAGCCTAGGTGAATACAGTGCCCTGGTAGCAGCAGAATCTTTGCAATTCAAGCAGGCTTTACCCCTGGTTCAAAGACGCGGAATATTTATGCAGGAAGAAGTTTCTCCCGGTGAAGGTTCCATGGTTGCTATTATGGGTCTGGAACATAAGGTTGTTGAAGCATTATGTCATGATGCTGCTTCTGAAGGATTGGTATCACCGGCCAACTATAATTGTCCCGGGCAAATTGTTATCTCCGGCCACTCAAAGGCAATCAGTTATGCTGCCAGGCTGGCCAGGGAAGCGGGCGCAAAGAAAGTAACTGAGCTCAAAGTGAGTGCTCCATTTCACTGTGCCTTGTTACAGCCTGTTGAAGAACGCTTGTCTGAAGAATTGGATAAAATCACTGTAAAAAAACCTGCAGCCCCGGTTGTTTTTAATGTTTCTGCTCAATTTACTGAAAATCCTGAGCAAATAAAAGCTAACCTGGTTAACCAGGTTAGCAACCCGATTCTCTGGGAACAATCGATTCGAAACCTGATTGCCGCCGGGATTGATTCTTTTATCAGCCTGGGGCCCGGCAACTCCCTGAGCAGACTGATGAAAAGGATTGCTCCCGACCTGAAAACTTTTTCGATCGAAAAAGCAGGCGATATCGACGTTTTGCTGGAACTTTAAATGCAGAGAGGTGTTATTTTTGGATTTAACAGGTAAAGCAGCCATAGTAACCGGTGCATCGAGAGGAATCGGCCGAGCCACGGCTATATCATTAGCCCGTTCAGGAGCATCTGTTGTTATTAATTACAGTCGGAACCAGGCAGCTGCTGAAGCAGTTAAGAAATCTATTGAAGATTTTGGTGGAAAAGCCGCTATTAACCAGGCTGATGTCTCTGATTATATCCAATGCGAATCCCTCGTAAAAAGTTCTATTGATCAATTTGGAAGAATTGATATACTAATTAATAATGCCGGTATTACCCGCGATAATTTGCTGGCCAGAATGAAATCAGAAGAGTGGCAGCAAGTAATTGATACGAATCTTACCGGGGTTTATAACTGCTGCCGGGCTATAGTAAAGCCTTTGCTGAAACAAAAAAGCGGCGGACGGATTATTAATATAGCCTCGGTTGCGGGGATACATGGAAACAGCGGACAGGCCAACTATGCAGCCGCCAAGGGTGGTGTAATTGCTTTTACCCGCACACTGGCCAAGGAACTTGGTTCGCGCAATATAACCGTAAACGCAGTTGCACCGGGCTTTATTGAGACCGAGATGACAGAAGCTATTTCGGATCAGGTGAAGGAACAGGTTTTATCCCGCATCGCCCTTAGCCGTTTTGGCCAACCCGAAGATGTCGCCGAGGTAATTTTGTTCCTGGCATCATCTGCCGGATATGTTACCGGTCAGGTTATTGCAGTCGACGGCTATTTATCAATGTGACATCTCGTCAATCTCATGATAGACTATAATGAATACTTTTGGGAGGAGGGCTGGATCTGTGAGCGTTGAAACAAGAGTTAAAGATATTATTGCCGATCAACTTGAAGTAGCGGTTGACAAGCTTAGTGCCGAAACTACATTCGAAGATATCGATGCCGATTCATTGGATATTGTAGAATTAGTAATGGCTTTGGAAGAAGAATTCGACCTGGAAATTTCAGATCAGGAAATTGAAAACATTAAAACAGTTGGCGATGTTATCAAGTACATAGAATCCAATGTTTAGGGAATTCTTGAGGTGAAAATGTGCGTAGAGTTGTAATAACAGGGGTCGGACTTGTAACACCATTAGGTTCTGATAAATTTGAATTCTGGAATAATCTCGTTGAAGGTAAAAGTGGTATTTCTGCTGTCGAGAGCTTTGATGTTAGCCAGTACCCCTGCCGCATAGCAGGAGAAATAAAAGATTTTGACCCCGCCTTTTACATGGAAAAAAAAGAAGCAAAAAGAGTTGACCGTTATACTCAGCTTGGAATTGCTGCTGCTTTACAGGCCTGGCGGGATGCCGGCCTTGATAGCATCGAACTGGATAAAGATGAGATCGGGGTATTGGTTGGCTCCGGTATAGGCGGTATTCAAACCATAGAGCAGCAACTTGAGGTTCTTAGAGTAAAAGGACCACGCAGAGTTAGCCCCTTTTTGGTCCCGGCATTGATTGCAAACATGGCTTCAGGCTATATATCTATTATCCTGGGTTTACGTGGTCCTAACTCAACAGTAGTAACTGCCTGTGCCACTTCAACACACGCAGTTGGTGATGCCTGGCACATTATCGGGCGGGGTGAAGCAGAGATCATGCTGGCCGGTGGTGCTGAAGCGACAATCAGCCATCTCGCTTTTTCCGGGTTTTCGTCAGCGCGTGCTTTATCAACCCGTAATAATGAACCTGAACGGGCATCCAGACCTTTTGATCTTAAGCGGGACGGCTTTGTTATGGGTGAAGGCGCCGGAATTGTTATACTTGAAGCTCTGGAGCATGCACTTTCCCGGAATGCCACAATCTATGGCGAAATAGTGGGCTACGGTATGTCCGGCGATGCTTATCATATGACTGCTCCCGACCCCGAAGGTCAGGGGGCTTTTTTGAGTATGCGTCGTGCATTGGACAGGGCTTCGGTTACACCTGAAGAAGTTGATTATATAAATGCTCATGGCACCTCTACTGAATTTAATGACAAAATAGAAACTATGGCTATCAAAAAACTCTTTGGCGAACACGCATACAAGCTTCCGGTAAGCTCGACGAAATCGATGACCGGGCATCTTTTAGGAGCTGCAGGAGCTGTTGAACTTATTGCCACTTTACTGATCATGCAGTATCAGCTGATCCATCCAACGGTAAATTATGAATATCCCGATCCGGATTGTGATCTCGACTATGTGCCAAATCAGGCCAGGAACGCTGTTGTAAATCTGGCCATCTCAAATTCTTTTGGTTTCGGCGGAACTAATGCTACACTTGCAGTTAAAAGGTACCTGCCTTAAAAATTTATGGGGGATGCTGATGCACTGGTCTGAAAGAGTCAAGAATTTTCTCAATAGTGTGGGATGGGAAATCGACAACCTCAGTCTTTATGAACAGGCTTTAACTCACAGTTCTTTTGCTCATGAAAAGGGGCAGCGTCGCACCAACAACGAGCGTTTGGAATTTTTAGGCGATGCAGTTCTTGAATTGATTATCAGTGATTACCTTTATGAAACCTACCCTTATTTTCCTGAGGGAAAGCTTACCAGGCTGCGAGCTGACCTGGTTTGTGAAGCATCTTTGGCCCGCCTGGCATTCGGCTTGAACTTAAGTGAGTATCTTCGTTTAGGCAAAGGTGAGCTAATGGGAGGCGGCGCAAGCCGTCCTTCATTGCTGGGTGATGCGGTTGAAGCACTTATTGGTGCACTATATCTTGATATTGGCCTTGAAAAATGCAAGCAGCACGTGCTAGATCTTTATATGCCAATCATGAAAGACCTTCAGGAAGGTATATTGCGCCGTGATTATAAAACACTGCTGCAGGAGTTTTCCCAGGCCCGCTATGCGGTAACCCCGTCATACAGGATAATCGAGGCAAGGGGTCCAGATCACGACAAAGAATTTGAAGCCGAGGTAGCTTTGACCGGTGAAGCTGTTGGCTGCGGACGGGGTCGCAGCAAAAAGGAAGCGGAGCAGGCAGCAGCGAAAGAAGCCTGGTGCAAGCTCACACCTTAAAACCACGCTCGTATTAGTCTCACAACCTTATTTAGGAGATTTTTAGCGTGCACTTAAAAAGAATGGAGCTTTTTGGCTTCAAATCATTCGCTGAGAAATCGGAGCTGAGCTTAGGCCCCGGCATTGCTGTAGTTATCGGCCCAAATGGATGTGGAAAGAGCAATCTGGTAGACGCGGTACGCTGGGCCCTTGGCGAACAAAGCGTCAAATCCTTACGCGGCACCCGCATGGAAGAAATAATATTTTCGGGCAGCGAAAATCGTAAACCGCTAAATTTCGCCGAGGTTTCTCTTACTTTCGAAGGAGCCGGATCTTTCCTTAATCTCGATTACAATGAAATTACAATAACCAGGCGCCTGTTTCGTAACGGTGACAGCGAATACTACATTAATAAATCCCCCTGCCGTTTAAAAGATATTACTGAATTATTTTTGGATACCGGGCTCGGCAAAGACGTCTATTCGGTTATTGGTCAGGGACGGGTAGATGAAATTATCAACAGTCGACCCGAGGAGCGCCGGGAAATCTTTGAAGAGGCTGCAGGAATTTTTAAATATAAATTACGGAAAAAAGAAGCCAGGCGTCGCCTGGATGAGACCAGGGATAACCTGGTCCGGGTCCAGGACTTAATCTATGAACTTGAAACCCAGATTGAACCATTAAAAGGGCAGGCTGAAGTTACCCGACAGTACAGAACTTTTCAGGAAAGAATTGAAGCTGAAGAAAAGAAACTGCTTTCTTATCATCTTTTAAGGTCCCGGGAACAGCTCAGCAAGGTAAATAAACAGCTTCAATCTGTGAATGATGCCCTTTTAGCTTCGGTTGCCAGGGGAGGTTTGCATGAAAAGGAGATTCAGGATTTAAAAAACCGCCACCAGGATCAACAAAACGACAGGAAAGAGCTTGAACAAATATTAAATAAAGTCTCAAGAGTTCTCGAGCAGAAGGACAGTGAATTAAAGATCCTTTTAGAGAGGGAAAGCCGCTTCCGGGAGCAGCTTGAGCAAAACAGGCAAAGGGTCGAGCAGCTTGATCTGTTGACGCAAGAATATGCTGCACAGAAAAGCAAGTCAGAACAAAACCTTGCTGACAAAAACACCGGGCTTGAGAAGCTAAATAAGGATCTCACGAAGTTTAGAGAAGAGCTATCAGAACTTGAATCGAGCACTTTGGCGGGAGAGGTAGTAAAAATACGGGAAGATATTTACCGGGCTGGTGTTAATAAAGAAGCCGCTGCATCGGCTGTTGAAGAATTAAATCGGCGGTTTGAGCGTTTAAAGAGTCAAAAAAAATCTTATAAAGAAGATGACGCCAGTTTAAAAGAAAAACTTTCCAGTTTGAAAACATCTGCAAACGAAGTTGAAAAACAGCTTGATCTCTTAAGGGATCTGGTGGTTTCTAGTGGTGAGGATCTGGAAAGAGAAACCGGGGGAAAAAATAAAGCCGGCCAGATCTTAGAAAAAGCTGCTTCCGAAATTCAGAAGAAGAAAGAAAATTTGCATGGTATTAACAGCCGTCTGAATTTGCTGCATGAACAGGAAATGGCTTTGTCAGGTTATTACCGCGGGGTAAAAGAAGTCCTGCAGAACCGTTCTGACCTGCCTGGCATAATCGGTCCGGTTGCTGACTTGATATCGGTTAATGGGCAGTATATTCAGGCTGTTGAATCGGCTCTCGGCAGTTCGCTGCAATATCTGGTTGCAGAAACCGAAAAATCGGTAAAGGATGCAATTAAATACCTGAGAATCAACAATCGCGGTTGGGCAACTTTTTTACCTTTGGATATTCTTCACAGGGCGGCGGATCCCCTTGAACGTTATCCCGGTTGGCGTGATCTTCCCGGTGTAATCGGTAAAGCCTCGGAACTAGTTGAAACAGAACCTGATTACCGGAATGCTATTGATTATTTGATGGCATCGATTCTCGTTTGCCGTAACCTGGATGATGCTTCAACAGCTGCAGATTTTATTAATTTCAGCTGCCGTGTTGTTACCCTTGACGGAGAGATGATTAACCCGGGTGGAATAATCCGGGGAGGTAGTATACCGAAGCGGAATGCCGGAATGCCACTGGGAAGGCGTAAAGAAATTGAAGATCTTCAGAAGCAGAAGGAAGCATTGATTACAGAATTGAAATATCTTGATTATGACCTGCAATCAGCTAAAAGCGCTCTAATTGGTGCTGAAAAAAAAGTTTCCAGTGCTGACCTGAAAAAACAGGATATTGATGGGCAGCTCAGTGCCAAACAAAAAGAATTTGAAGATATTCAGCGCACGCAAAGCAATTTCAATGACCGTTTGGAAATCGTAAAAGCCGCTTACGAAGAAATTGAAACAGAAGAGTCAGAGCTTAATCAAAGGAAGAAGTCACTGGAAAATAACATCTTAAATTACAGCAGTGAAATTGACAATTTCGAAAAAGAGTTGGCGAAAGTTAAAACAGAATACAGCAAGTTCCTGGAAGAAAAAAATGAACTCGAACAGAAAATTACAGGGGTTCTCGTTCAAATCAGTTCTTTCAAAGAGCAGCATGACTCTTTGATTGGCAGGATCAGGGAAATCGTAGATAATATTAAATCTCCTACTGCCGAGATAATGGAAAAAAACAAGGAATACGAGAAATATAAAAAAGAGCTTGACGAAATCAAGGAGTCGCAGCAGCGTATTACAGCTGAATTGGAAGATCTGAACGAAAAGAAAGCGAACTTGATTGCAGAACTGGAAAAGAAAACTGATCAGGTTAACCAGATCGAAGCTGACCTGATCGATCTTGAAGAGCAGGGGCGCCGGAGGCAGAGCCAATTATCCCGGCAGGAAAAACGTGAACGCCAGCTTTCTGTAGAACAAACCAGGCTTGAGACAGAGATTAATTACCAGGAAATGCGTTACAAGGAGCTTTTCCGAAACCTTGATCTGGCTTTTCTGAACGAAGAATTCGAACCGGAAGAAAGCCGGTTTATGATAGAGAATCTTAAAGAAGATTTGGAAGCGCTTGGAGAGGTTAACCTGGGAGCTATAGAGGAGCTGGCCAGGCTTGAAGAAAGAATTGCATTTCTGACCGAGCAAAAGGAGGACCTGCAGAAAGGGGAAACTTCACTGCACAAGGTACTTGCCGAGATCGATCAACGCATGGAATATTATTTTAAAAACGCTTTTGAAAAAATTAACGATAATTTCAGGCAAACTTTCGAAGAGCTGTTCGAAGGCGGACAGGTTATGCTGAGGCTTACTGATACAGGTAATATTTTGGAATCAGGAATTGATATTATTGCGCAACCTCCAGGCAAAAAACTGCAGAACATAACCCTTTTGTCTGCAGGTGAGAAAGTTTTAACGGCAATTGCGCTGGTTTTTGCTATCCTGCGCTTCAAGCCGGCGCCGTTTTACCTGCTCGACGAAGTTGAATCTACCCTCGATGATGCAAATCTATCCCGTTTTACAAGGTTTTTAAAGCAAATGGCCGAGCAGGCCCAGTTTATAATGATTACCCACCGCAGGAGAACTATGGAGGAAGCTGAAGTGCTTTACGGCGTAACCATGCCAGAACCCGGGATTTCCCGGTTGATCTCACTTAAAATCGAAAACAATAGAATTTCCAGGGAGAGCTGATTACTTTTGAGTTTAGTTGAAAAATTTAAAGACAGTCTTACCCGCAGCAAATCCGGCTTTACCGACCGCCTGAACTCACTTTTTAGCAGCGGGGCACTAAATGAAGCATTCTATGAGGGACTGGAAGAAATACTGATCAGCGGTGATGTAGGTGTCCAAACCAGCTTAAAACTGGTAGGACAGCTCAGGGAAGAAACAGAGCAAAAAAAAATTAACAAAACAGAACAGGCAAAAGAGATGCTTTTGCAAAAAATAACTGAAATGATGATATCGGATCAGTCAGCTTTAGAACCGGTTGAAAAGCCGCATATTATCCTCCTGGTTGGCGTAAATGGTTCGGGTAAGACAACATCGGCCGCAAAACTGGCCAACTTTTATCATAAGCAGGATAAAAAAGTTCTTCTTGTTGCCGGGGATACCTTTAGGGCTGCTGCTGTAGAACAGTTGGAAATATGGGCTGAACGAGCAGGGGTCAATTTTATGAAACAGCAAGCCGGCTCAGATCCATCCGCTCTCTTTTTCGATGCAATGAATTCTGCCCGGGCCAGGGATGTCGATGTTGTGATTGGCGATACAGCCGGTCGCCTCCATAATAAATATAACCTTATGGATGAATTAAATAAAATTTACCGCATCATCAACCGAAGCATGCCGGGTGCGCCACACCAGACGCTGCTGGTTGTTGATGCCACTACTGGCCAAAACGCGATAGCCCAGGCAAAGTCGTTTAATGAGGCGCTGCCGGTTACAGGGCTGTTTCTCACCAAACTGGATGGCACCGCACGGGGCGGGATCGTAATAAGCATTCAGGACATCCTGGATATACCGGTTCGCTTTATCGGGACCGGTGAGAAGATGGAAGACCTTCTTCCCTTTGATCCTGCTGCCTTTACCTGTGCGCTGCTTAATTCCTGATTTATCTTTAAAGCGTAAAGTTGCATAACCGGTTTTTTTTTGTTATACTTTTTCTGTAAAGCATTAATACTTTACAGAGGTGCTTATGCTGGATCAACTGAACAGAATTAATTTACTTTATGATATATATGCCCCTCTTTTGACAGAGCGCCAGCAGGAGATTCTTCAGCTATACTTTAGTGAGAATTACTCACTTGCTGAGATTGCTCATGAGTACAGTATCAGCAGGCAGGCTGTCCACGACCTTATCCGGCGGGCCATGGGTTCGATTGAAAAGCTGGAGCAAAAGCTTGGTCTTTATCGGTTGTTTAATGATCAGCAGAAGCTTATTGCTGAAGCGGAGCATCTGCTGGAGAATGAAAAGCTGCAGGCTGAGGATTTAGTTAGTCTAAGAAAAATAGTTGCCGCTTTACGCTTGTCAAGCGAACAGTAGTGTGTAAGACGATATAACCAGCCGAACAATACCTGGCGGTTTTAATTTTTAGCTTAAAGGTCCATGGAAATGCACTATTCCTGAAAAAGCCTGTAAAGAGGTCCGAAATTTTTTAAATGAAAATATGGGAGATCCTGCAAATAATATTGGAGTTGAATTATTAATGTTTTCTAATCTGGCCGATAAGCTTCAGAAAACCCTGCGTCAACTAAGAGGTAAGGGTAAATTAAGCGAAAAAGATGTTGCCGCGGCGATGCGGGAAATTCGGTTGGCCCTGCTGGAAGCTGATGTTAACTTCAAGGTAGTCAAAGACTTTGTATCTAAAATCAGGGAAAGGGCTATCGGTCATGAAGTGATGAACAGTTTGACTCCCGGTCAGCAGGTTGTAAAAATTGTTAATGAAGAGATGACCAGATTGATGGGAGAGACACTGAGCGGCCTTTCCTTTACAGGCAAAGGACCGGCTTCAATTATGATTACAGGCCTGCAGGGCTCCGGAAAAACTACCACAGCAGTCAAGCTTGCAGTAAATCTGCGCCGTGGAGGCAGAAATCCGATCCTTGTAGCGGCTGATATTTACCGTCCCGGGGCAGTTAAACAGCTTCAGGTCTTAAGCGAATCAGCCGGCCTGAGTTGCTTTAGCAACGAAGAAGCAGATCCGGTCGATATTTGCCTTGAAGGGCAGCAGCTGGCTTTGAAGGAAGGATTCGACACTGTCATCTTCGATACTGCAGGTCGCCTGCATATAGATCAGGAAATGATGTCCGAACTGGTTGAAATTAAGAAAGCTGTGACCCCCAACGAAATTCTCCTTGTTGTTGATGCTATGACAGGCCAGGATGCTGTAAATGCGGCATTAAATTTTAATGAGACCATCGGTTTGAGCGGCGTTATCTTATCTAAACTAGATGGTGATACACGTGGCGGTGCAGCTCTCTCAGTGCGAGCAGTGACCGGATGCCCGATTAAATTTATTGGAGTCGGTGAAAAAGTAGATGCCCTGGAGCCGTTCTACCCGGATCGCATGGCTTCCCGCATACTGGGAATGGGAGATGTTCTTTCACTGATCGAAAAAGCTGAAGCATCCGTTGACCAGGCCAAGGCCAAAGAGTTGGAAAAGAAATTACGCAGTCAGCAGTTCACACTGGACGATTTTAAAGATCAGCTCGGACAACTTAAAAATATGGGTTCCCTGGACGATATCCTTAATATGATACCCGGGGGAGGAAACATTCCCAAGGAAGTCAGGCAGCTTTCTCTAAATGAAAATAGCTTTAAGAGAGTAGAAGCAATAATCGGTTCGATGACTAAATACGAGCGGCAGGATCCTTCGGTGCTGAACAGCAGCAGGCGGCGCAGGATTGCAATAGGCAGCGGCACATCCGTTCAGGATGTCAACCGCCTGCTCAACCAGTTTTCCCAAATGCAAAAAATGTTTAAAAAGATGGGCTCACTTGAGAATAAAGGAGTTTTAAAAAAGTTCAAAAAAGGGAAAAAGGGCTTTCCTTTTTAACTTGGTCCCTGTATATCAAAACAGAACGAAAGTGAAGTTACCCGGAATATTTTCCGGTATATATAGATATTAGGTTAAATAGTGGAGGTGATATCTTTGGCAGTAAGAATCAGATTAAAGAGGATGGGTGCAAAAAAGAAGCCATTTTACCGGATCGTGGTAGCAGATTCCCGCTTTCCGCGGGACGGTCGTTTTATCGAAGAAATCGGATATTATAACCCGACTACAAAGCCGACCACTTTTGAGGTTGATGCAGATAAGTTCCGGCAATGGCTGGCAAAAGGAGCCAAGCCATCAGACACGGTAAAAGCTCTTTTTGAAAGGGCCGGTCTGAATAAGTAGTTCTTCAGGAGGGTTTGAATTTATGAAACAACTTTTGGAGCATATCGCAAAAGCACTGGTCGATGAACCGGACCAGGTCGATGTTCAACAGGTTGAAAGTGAAAGATTAATCGTACTGGAGCTGAGGGTTGCATCAGAGGATATGGGTAAAGTGATTGGAAAACAGGGCCGTATTGCCAAGGCTATCAGGACAGTAGTTAATGCGGCCGCTGTTAAAGAAAACAAGCGGGTTGTTGTTGAAATTGTTCAATGAAAAAATTGATGCTGTAATTGGCAAAGTACTTTCTCCCCACGGTACTGGTGGGCAGGTGAAAGTATTTCCATATAGCGATAACCCGGAAAGAATAAACCTTCTGGTTAAGGTTGAACTATTACTAAAATCGGAGCGCCGCGTTTTCGAAGTCGAAAGAGCTTCTGTATATGGACGGTTCTGGCTCCTGAAATTTAAAGGTATTGATTCCAGAAATGATGCCGCCGGCATCAGGGACAGCCTGGTTTTGATCCCAAAGCATGAACGGATGCTCCTTCCCGAGGGAAGCTTTTATTATGATCAACTGATTGGCCTGCAGATTTACGATTTGGATGGGAATCTTTTGGGTTATATAGCTGAAATGGTTAACACGGAGGGGCACGATCTATTCTTAATTGTGCGGCACAATCGGGAAAATGAAAAGAAGCTGATTCCTGCGGTTAAAAAATTTGTCAGGCAGGTCGATCTAAAAAGAGGAATAATGATAGTTGATTTGCCTGAGGGTTTGCTCGATTTATAAGGAGCCGGTTAGGATGAAGATTGATCTGGTTACAATATTCCCCGGGTTACTTGACGGCCCTTTCAGGGAAAGTATGATTAGAAGGGCTGTTGATAAGGGCCTGGTGGAAATTAATTTAATCGATTTACGCTCTTACACCCGGGATCGTCACCGCCAGGTAGATGACACCCCTTACGGTGGTGGGTTCGGTATGATTTTAAAACCAGAACCCCTTTTTGCTGCTATCGAAGATCTTAAAAATAATTCAGGCGAAGAGAACCGCCGGGTGATTCTTATGACGCCACAGGGGCGCAGGTTTAACCAGGATATAGCCCGGAAACTGGCTATGGAAAAACATCTTATCCTGATTTGTGGACGCTACGAGGGAGTAGATGAAAGGGTGCGTATCGCAGTGATCGATGAAGAAATATCAATCGGTGATTTTGTGCTTACCGGCGGGGAATTGGCCGCAGCCGTTTTAGTTGATGCTGTAGTCCGTTTGCTGCCTGGATTTCTTGCCGAGGAAGCAGCTGACAATGAATCATTCACCGGATCTTTGCTTGAACATCCACACTACACTCGTCCACCTGTTTTTCGGGATATGGAAGCCCCATCAGTTTTGCTATCCGGGAATCATGGTGAAATTGCCCGCTGGCGACGGCAGCAATCTCTTAAAAGGACTTACGAGCGAAGGCCTGATTTGCTTGAAAAGGCCGAGCTTTCGTCCGAGGACAAATCATATATTGAGGCTTTGAAAAAGCAGTTATGATTTAAGAGGAATATGATATAATTATCCAGTGATTGAAGGAGGTTAAAAGTAAGATGGATTTAATAAAAGAAGTTGAAAAGCATAACCTTAAGGAAGGCCTGCCGCATTTTAATCCCGGGGATTCGGTTAAAGTTTATGTTAAAGTAGTCGAAGGAGGCCGCGAGAGAACGCAGGCTTTTGAAGGAGTAGTTATCAGGCGCCAGGGCAGTGGAGCAAGGGAAACTTTTACTGTCCGCAGGGTTACCTACGGGATTGGAGTTGAAAGAATATTTCCGGTTCACTCGCCGTCAATTACCAAGATCGAAGTAATCAAGAGAGGTAAAGTCCGCCGGGCGAAACTTTACTACCTCAGAAAACGCACAGGTAAGGCAGCGCGGATCAAAGAACGTCGCTAAAAATACGGGGATGATTTGATTGGGTAAATGGAAAGAAGTTTGGGATTGGACCAGGTCCATTCTAATTGCGGTAGTTCTGGCTCTGTTAATACGCCTATTTTTGTTCGAGGTTTTTGTCGTCGAAGGCAGGTCTATGTACCCAACCCTTCTTGAGACGGAACGGTTAATGGTTAACAAGCTTGTTTATCGTATTGACGAACCAAAATTGGGAGATATTGTTGTTTTTGAATTTGAACCCGGCCGTGATTTTATCAAGCGGATAATTGGTATGGAAGGCGACAAGGTTGAGATCATCAACGGTCGGGTATATATTAACAATACACTTCTTGATGAGCCGTACCTGCTTCAGGATATGGATGTTTATGATTACGGGCCGGTGGAAGTTCCCCCGGGATACCTCTTCCTGCTGGGGGATTATCGAGAAAACAGCATGGACAGCAGAGATCCAAGAGTTGGATTTATCTCGGAAGAACATTTAAAAGGCCGGGCTTTCTTAATTTTTTGGCCACCCTGGGAGGCGCGGTTAATTAATAATAAGGTAGAAACCCCTTGAGTAACAAGGGCCAGTGGTACCCCGGCTCTATGGCAAAGGCTGTAAATGTACTGCGCCAGGATTTAAAAATTATCGATCTGGTTGTTGAACTTCTTGATGCCCGTATTCCAATCAGCAGCCGCAATCCTGCCTTTGCCGGTATTCTCGAAGGCAAAAAGCACCTGCTCCTGATGCACAAAGCAGACCTTGCAGAAGATGCGGCTACCGATCGCTGGCTTTCTTATTTCAGGGATCAAAATATAAAATCCATGGTTTTTAGCGTTCACGACAGGCGTTATCTTACTCAACTGCTTCGCTATATAAAGGATCATGAACATAATTTACGGCCGACCCGAATAAAACGTCCCCTGCGGATGATGTTCGTCGGTATCCCCAATGTCGGAAAATCAACACTGATTAATTATTTTGTAAATAAAGCGGTAACCAGGACTGCCAACCGTCCCGGAGTCACCAAGGGAAGACAGTGGATCCGGATTACTCCGGGGCTTGAACTTCTCGACACTCCGGGTATCCTTTGGCCTAAGATCACAGAAGAAACATCCTGGCCGCTGGCTGTTATCGGGGCTATGCCGCCCAGCAGGTTAGATTTACAGGGTATAGCCGTATGGTTGATTGAAATTTATTTAAAAAAAAGACGAGAGCAGGTTTTAATTGATCGCTACCAGAGTTTGCCTACTGATACTGCCGAAACGATGCTTGAAGAGATTGGTAAGTCCCAGGGCTGCCTGAAGGCTGGCGGGAAAGTTGATCTGGAGAGAGCAGCAGGGTTGATTCTTCGTGATTTTCAGGCCGGTTCCCTGGGTAAAATGACCATTGAAGATCCGCCAATATCGGGTTAAAAAGGAGCCAGGAACTTGCTTTTTGAACGGATGACCATAGCAGAAATAGCTGAGTATCTGGATCGAAAGGAAAAGCTTGACCCGGAAGAAGAGGCCTCGCTGAGAAAAGACAGGAGGCGGGGAGTAGCTGACCTTCTCAGTCGTTTTAACAAACGAGAAAATAGGCGACGCCTGGAAGAGGTTCGCCTGCAAAAAATGCTGGTTGAAGAAAATAACTTATGGGAGAATGGTTTTACAGCAATAGCCGGGGTAGATGAAGCCGGACGAGGCCCCCTGGCCGGGCCCGTGGTTGCTGCGGCAGTTATTTTCAGTCCCGGAACTTTAATTAGCGGTTTGAATGACTCCAAAAAGCTTTCAAAATCTATCCGCGAAAGAATTTTTGATCAGGTGGTTTATCATGCGCGCTGTTATTCTATCGCAAGTGCTTCTTGCCATGAAATAGACCGCGTGAATATCCATGCTGCTTCGATGTTGGCCATGAGCCGGGCGCTTGAAAAACTATCAATCAGACCGGATTATATTCTGGTTGACGGATTCAAAATAGGGGAGAGCTCTATTAGGCAAAAAGCGATTAAAGGCGGAGATTGCCTCTCTTTATCTATAGCCGCTGCCTCGGTGCTGGCCAAGGTTTCAAGAGATGCGATCATGGCTGAACTGCACAGGAAGTACCCCGCATATGACTTCGTTCGGAACAAAGGTTACGGCACTGAGGAACATCGACAGGCTTTGCTTGAGCATGGTCCCTGCTCCGAACATCGCCGCTCGTTCAGGCTTTTATATTGATTACTAAAAAAAGTTCCGGGGAGAAGTGATATGACGGAAAAACGTCTCCAGGTCGGAAAAGCTGGAGAAATGGCGGCACTTTCACATCTTGAAAAACAGGGCTACACAATCCTTGAAACAAATTACCGCTGTCCTATTGGTGAAATTGACATCATTGCACTTGATAACACAACCACTGTTATTGTGGAAGTCCGAACAAAAACCGGATTAAATTTCGGCAGGCCCGAGGAATCAATTACTCCGAAGAAAGCATACCGCCTGCGGCGCCTTGCCTTATATTACCTGCAATCGGTATATAAACGTGAAATATCCTGCCGCATTGACCTGGTTGCGGTAATCCTTAACGAAGATGATAATTCTGTCCGGACCTTGAATCATATAAAAGGTATCCTGTCCGGCTAAGGAGTGTTTTTCTATGCTTTATGTTGCTGTAGTTGGCGGGTCTTCCTGCACTGATGAAGAAAGCAAGCAGGCTTATGAAATCGGGGCCGGTGTTTCCCGGAAGGGTGGTCTAATTATTTGCGGTGGCGGAAGTGGTGTGATGGAAGCGGTTGCAGCCGGAGTATCTGAAGCGGGTGGAACGGTAATAGGTATTCTGCCGGGCGAGAGCACCGGGCAGGGCAACTCCTACCTGTCATTTGCCGTTGCAACCGGTATGGGTGAAGCCCGTAATACAATTATTGCCCGTACTGCTGATGTTGTCATTGCTGTAGGTGGAGAATACGGTACACTTTCCGAAATAGCCCTGGCCCTTAAGATGAAAAAGCCGGTAATCGGATTGAACAGCTGGGTGCTCAAACCACCCGGAAAGCTAAGCAGGGCAATTGTAGCTGTTGCAACTGCTGAAGAAGCTGTCGATAAGGCTTTTTTGCTGGGGGGTAAAGGCTAGCGGTATTGATAATCAAGAGATAGGAAATACTCCTTTATCCCTTCCATCATTGCCCTGGCAATCTTTTTCTGTCCGCTGGGGTGGAAGATGTGCCAGTTATCCTCAGGGTGCATCATATACCCTGCTTCAACCAAAACACTTGGTATTTGAGGGTGCCTGAGAACTGCAATTTTTCTTCTCCAGGTTCTAAATGCAGGCAAATCAGTTTCCGCTTCCATCGTATCCAACATTATTTCAGCCAATTTTTGATTATGATCATAATTGTAAAGGATCATTAGCCCACGGATATCTACTGCCCGGGCACCGTGAGCGTGAGCGTTGACATGTACACTTATGAATAGGTCAGCATCATAATCGTTTATCCGTTCGGGACGGTCGTAAAGGTTGACAAATATATCTTCGGTGCGGGTCATTATAACATTTGCACCCTCTGCAGCCAGCAGATCACGGAGATACAGGCTCATTGCCAGTACCACATCTTTTTCATGAACATCGCCCGGACCGATAGCCCCTGTGTCCCTGCCGCCGTGACCGGGATCGACAATTATAGTTTTGTTTTTCAGCGGATTGTCCCTGTTTACCTCTTGTGGTTTGTAAATATTAAGTAAAAGCTGATTATCAATCCATGCAGGCTCAAAACCGGTCATGAAATAATCAAGCTCTACAGTCAGGTTCATAGAGGCATCACAATCTCCCACACATTTTTCCAGCTTCAAATCTTTAACTGCCGGGGTTAAAGAAGGCATTGATAAAATTTCATTTTCTTCGATTCCGTATAACTTAACTTTTAGTTTATTTATTCCATCTTCGACAAGAAAGGGAAACCGCTCTGAACTGCTGAGGCGCAGGCTCACTGTCTCAGCGGTTTCCGATAAACCTAAGCTTAGTAAAGTTGGGTTAAGCGTATCTTTGTCAGTCACTTCACGGACGGCATTTTTATGGATCAGGAATGTATCAATGTCATTAACTTTAACCCTATAGTAATCTCCGGAGATGCCTTTTGCTTCAAACCGGGTTCCTCCGATCATATAACCCACTACATTGGTGGGGTATCCGGTCCCTCCCAGGGTGCCGGCATGTAGTTGATAATTGTTGTCGCGAACAATATATAGCCATCCTCTGTTTTTAATAAAATCTTGACCCCTGACTTCTAATACTTTATAAAGGCTTTCGGGGGTAAAGGTTATTTTTCCGGGCAGCTCGCGGCTTACTTGCTCGCCATCTTTTTGGAGGATAACAGTAATGGGTTTTGGATCTGATGAGCCGGAATCCGGGAGATCCTGGCTGTTTATAGTGTATTTAACTGTGTATACCCCGCCTGTTCCCGGTGGCCCGGAGGGGTACGCTGCTTCTGTCAAGGAAATCTTTCTCTCTTCGCTGCCGATCCAAAACTTTGCTTCAGCCCCCGGGCTGCCCTGAAATGCTATTCTCAGGGTGTCACCCGGACCTAAAATCTGATCTTCACCGGGAATTAAATTTGCAGGGTGAACAGCTAACGGTTCATCGGGCATTGCCCGCCATCCTGCCGGGTAAATCACCGACCTTTCCACAGTTGTGGTTCCCTGATCGTCGGTAGCTTCAACTCTGATGATGATCTCCTCACCACGGGGTATGTTTACCATGGTCAGAAAGTTTCCTGTTCTCGGATCTAGAATATCTACCGGTTTACCGTTAACTTTAACATCAACCGGTGCATAAGACTCTGTTGTTCCGAAAACAAATAAAGAATTTGCATAATATCGGAACTGGGATACGGGAGGATAAGCAACGTGTAATGGAGGACCCTCGTGGTCATTCTCAAACTCTGGGTCAAATCCCCGGGGAGTGGATATTTGAATCGTTTTTGTTTTGTCATCCCACTCTACAAATGTCCCCAGGATTTCGGCTGAGGCCCTGACAGGAACATAGATAATATCGTTAAACATTTTTACCTCGGAGTCCCATTCTGTGATTTCACCGTCAACGATTATATTATTACTGCCAACAGGAAGTTCGATCTTAAAGTCTCCAAGCAGTGCTGATAATATTCTGTTTTCATTATCCCATTCAGTTTCAGCGCCTAATTCCTCAAATAATAATTTTGCCGGGATTAGCAACTTTCCGTCTTCGATAATGACAGGATTGATCAAAACAATATATTGATCATTAATTAAAACCTCAATATCATTTGCCGGATCGTAGATAAAGAAGAAAAAACCGGTAATTAATATAATTAAAAGGGCCAGCACTGCTCTCTTCAAAACTACTCACCCCACGATAATTCTTTAAAACCAGAATTATGTAACCTTTATAACAGCTTACCTTTAAGCCATTTCTTTGTCAAAGGGACGGTTCTTTTGACACTATTATTCTTACAGTTTCCCTGTTTATTCCCAGCATTAATGCAATTTCTCGCAGGGACAAATCCGACCGTCTGACCAGTTCAAGGACCAGGTTCTCACGTATTATTTTGTGTTCTCGGCTTTTCAGTTTGCCCTTACTAATACCGGCATTTTCCAGATAATTATCTACCATAAGCCTGGCCTCCTCAGGGGAGAGCTCTTTTATATCAATAAATTCTTCATCCGCTTTATTTTCGTGAAATTTAATGAAAGTTTCTCTTGCCCGATGTAAATTAATGGATGACATATTTAGGATTTCTTTAATGCCTGGATCGTTGGCGAAATTTAAATTAAGATATTTATTGTAACTGCTCCATTTATATGAGTCCAGATCTGATATTCCGGCTTTTGCCGGATTTTTGTGCACATAGCGAATGGCAGCCAAAAGGCGGCTGTCACTTTCTATTACTTCGCTTTTAAAACGATCTTGAAATACATGCCCTATCTTGACATATTTTTTATTAAAAAACCAGGCATAACTGGTTCCTATTCGTTTAATAGTATGAGAGATCGTAATGTTAGCTTCCCTAACAATCATATGCAGGTGATTATCCATAATACAATAAGCATATAGAACAGCTCCGTCAGTTGCGATCTTTTTGTAAATAATTTCACTAATCCGGTCTTTATCCTCAACATCGTTAAATATTTTTTGTCGATTATTTCCTCTCATCATAATGTGGTAAACGGAAGTCACACTTCTTTCTCTGGCAATTCTGGGCACTATATTTCCCTCCAAGGTGATTGGTTTGTTGTCAAAAGAACCGTCCCTTTGACAATTATTTCTGACGGTCCAGGCTTCTGTATTGTACTGCTTCGGCAATATGTGTGGCTTCGATAGCATGGGACTCTTCAAGATCAGAAATTGTTCTTGCTACCTTGATGATCCGATCATGAGCGCGCATGGAAAGATTGAGGCTTTGAAAGGATTGGTGCAGTAAATTTCTGGCATCAAAGGTTAGTGGGCAGTATTTTTCAAAATGACGTGCCCGCAGTTGGGAGTTGGCAGCTATTTTAATCTTTTTATATCTTTCCCGTTGTTTCAAACGCGCTGATTCAACCCTTGCGCGGATATCTGCCGAACTTTCGCCATTATTTTCCTGTTCCAATTGTGCGAATTTGATACCGGGGACTTCAACCTGGATATCGATCCGATCCAACAGCGGGCCGGAAAGCTTGGACCGGTAACGAAATATTTGGGTGTGGCTGCAACGGCATTCCCGGTGGGGGTCGCCGTAGTTGCCACAGGGGCAGGGGTTCATAGAACCGACAAAAATAAAATCAGCAGGATAGGTTACAGTTGCCGCTACCCTGGTTACGGTTACTACCCGGTCTTCAAGAGGCTGTCGCAAGGCTTCAAGGATTTCGCGATTATACTCCGGAAGTTCATCAAAAAAAAGAACCCCATGGTGAGCCAGGCTTACTTCCCCGGGACGTGGTGATCTTCCACCGCCTATGATACCGGCCGTTGAAGCGCTGTGATGAGGACTGCGGAATGGTCTATGGGCAAGCAGCGGTGTGTTGGGCTTTAATTGGCCTGCAACACTGTGAATCCTTGTCATTTCAAGAATTTCATCAAGAGTGGGAGTGGGAAGTATTGAGGGAATACGCCTGGCCAGCATGGTCTTACCGCTGCCCGGAGGCCCGTAGAGCAGGATGTTATGTGAACCCGCCGCTGAAATTTCCAGAGCTCGTTTTGCTGTTTCCTGTCCCTTTACTTCAAAAAAATCAAGATCTGAGGCGCTTTCTGTATGCTGCTGTCCAGGATCTGATTCGGTCGAGGGCAGTTCGACATTGCCACAAAGGAAATTAACCAGCTGGGAAAGGGTGGAGGCTCCCTTAACGGTGAGATTTTCCACAAATGCTGCCTCTTTGCTGTTTGCCTCAGGTAAATAGAGAATTTTTTCACGGAAGCTGCCTAGTTCTTTTAATGATAAAGCCATGGCCAGGACGCCGTTTATACTGCGCAGGCTGCCATCAAGTGATAGTTCCCCGATAAATACTGCCTTCTCAAGAAGTCCGTCTTTCGGAATCTGGCCTGTAGCTGCCAGAAGTCCTACAGCGATCGCCAGATCAAATGCGGAGCCTTCTTTTTTAAGGTCAGCTGGAGCCAGGTTAACTGTAACCCGGGAATAAGGAAATTCGAACCCACTGTTACGTACAGCGGCACGCACCCTTTCCTTTGCTTCACGAACAGAAGCATCAGGTAAGCCGATTATATCAAAGGCTGGAAGGCCATCTGAAATATCAACCTCAATTTCAAGGGGAATACCGTTTATTCCAACAACAATACATGAGTAAACTTTTGCGAGCACAATGAAAAGCCTCCTTAGTTGCTGCATCTATAGCGGCAATTATTACTTGATCTTGAATACCGAGCACAATTGCTTTAAATTCACCGATTAATTGTTAATATCCTGCCATATAAACAAAGAGATGCATATTTTTATGCACGGTTCCCACCATTGACAGTGGTGTGATATAATTCAAGTAATAATCAGTACAACAAAATGAAAGGAGAAATAATTTATGGACAAATACGAATGTAATGTGTGCGGTTATGTGTACGATCCGGCTGAAGGTGATCCTGACGGAGGGATTGCTGCAGGCACTTCATTTGAAGATCTACCGGATGACTGGGTTTGCCCTGTATGTGGAGTCGGCAAGGATGAGTTTACAAAAATATAGTAATTCTTAAATAAAACCTTATAATTAAATGATTAGGAGGTTACGATCCTCCTAATCATTTTTCTCTTCCAACCCGAGCGCTTTAACCAGGTGTACTACTCCGACAACTTTTTTAAGTTCAAGGACAAAGGCAATTCCTGTAGCCGGTTTCTCCAATTTGCCTGCTTTTATTATTGCCTCAAGGACCTGATCGGTTTTTTCCTCCTGGATGATGGTGAAAATTATGTCTTTTTCCGGCTCAATGGGAATTCCAAGCAGCTTTTTTTGTTCATGAACCCCGGTACCCCTGGCAGGAATTATTGTTGCTCCTTCCGCTCCGGCTTTTTTTGAGGCACCAATTATTGCTTCACAGCAGCCTTTTCTTACGATAGTAACAATCAAATCATGCTTGGGAATTGTCTTCATTATTGTCAACCTCCTCACTGTTTTCGTTATTTGCTAAATCAGATTCATCTTTCAAAGATTTCTCTTCATCAACTACCTGCTCAGTCGGCTCGCTTTCGGGAGACGATTCTGATGGAGCCTGATCCGGTAAATCTGTTTCTGAATGCCCGTTTTCCGGCTCGTAATAAACCTGGTCCGGGTCGATGCTGTTTTCCTGATCGGGAGGATAAAGAAAGCCGAGCAGCATAACCATAATAATCGGGGCAAGGGCAACCATGGCAATTAATCCAAAGCCGTCTATTACTGCATCACGGCCTTCGATATTATCGGCGGCACCAACAGCCATGGCCATAATAAAGGTAACAGTCATCGGTCCGGTAGCTACACCGCCAGAATCAAAAGCAACAGCTGTAAATGACGGCTTAGATAAGAACATCAGGATAATTGCCAGCAGGTATCCGGGAATAATAATATAGTAAAAAGGAATTCCGTAGACAATCCTGACCATGCCCAGAGCAATAAATATGCCGACAGCCAAACAGAGTGTATATAGAATGGTGTTGCTCCTGATGGAACCGCTTGAACTTTTCTCTACCTGTTCGCACAGAATGCGCACTGCAGGTTCGGCCAAAGTAGCAACAAACCCGAGAATAAAACCTAGCGGAATCAATATCCAGCGATGCGGCAGGCCGCCCAGGATTGCGCCCATCTCATTGCCAACTGGGAGGAAGCCAACTTTAACTCCCTGCAGAAAGAGGGCCAGACCGGCAAAAGCGAAAAGAACGCCTTTAAACAGGGACAACAGCATCTCTTTGGGCAGTTTGAAAATCAGAAGGAATATTAGAAACAAAACCAGTACAGGGCTAAGAGCGGTTAAAACTTCGATCAGGACATGATCAAAACCCTGCGTGATGAGGCTGAAACTCATCCAAAAATCACCCCCAGAATCATGACACCGATTACCGGTCCGATAGAGGCGAGTCCAATTAAACCAAAAGTTTCAGCCACGGTGGATTTGCCACCCAACACAGAAGTTGCCCCCACACCTAGGGCCAGAATAAAAGGTACGGCCATAGGGCCGGTTGTAACCCCGCCGGCGTCAAAAGATATAGCAACAAAACCTGGAGGAGTAAAAAATGAGAGCACAACCACAAAAACATAGCCGCTAGCCAGCAAGTAGGCAATCGGAATGCCGAGAAGTATACGCAGAATGGCCAGAGATACAAAAAAACCTACTCCAAGGGCTACAGCTATAATTAATATCCCCGAATCAATGGCACCTCCGGAAGCAATATCTACCTGGTGGGCCAGGACCCTCACATCGGGTTCGGCTACAGTAATTACAAAGCCAAAGATAAAAGATGCGACCAGTAAAAAAGGAAGGGAACCACGTGAGGTCAATCTGGAACCAATCATTTCACCAATCGGCAGCAGACTGACCCTGACACCGACGAGAAAAAGGAAGAGACCGGTTGTGACCATCACTGCTCCAGCGATAAATTGCCAGAAGAGGCTGATCGGGGTGCGGATAATAAAAAATTGAATTAGTGAAATCACGACAAAGATTGGCCCGATTGCCTGAAGCACTTCCAGGATTATTTCTTTTATGTCATTTAGCATATAGTTATCACCATTAATAAGTTCTTTATACAAATATTATTCTAAATGGCGCTTATTGTCCAATTAACGTGCAGGCATTTCTTACAGTTAATCTGGATGAAGAAGAGAAAATATGTTATGATGCGCCTAGTGCCGGACTTCTAAGAATAAAACACCGTATGCCGGAAAGAAAGGAAAAAATGGATAATTACAGCTACCTGGAAAACCAGAGATCAGAACCTGAACCCGATTGGATAGAAAGGCTGAAAAATGAACTGAACTCTGCCCAATTCGAATTTACCACTGCTGATGATTCGGCCCTTTTGGGCCTGGCCGGTCCCGGGTCAGGCAAAACAAGGGCGCTCGTTTACAGGGCTGCTCACCTGATTAAAAGCGGTGTCCAACCTGAGCAACTTTTGCTGCTTACATTCACTAACAAGGCTGCCGGTGAAATGAAAGATCGTCTTGAAGAGCTGCTCGGTTATCTGCCTTATTACCTGTGGGCCGGTACCTTTCACAGCATCGGAGCGCGAATCCTAAGAAAACATGCCGGCCTGCTTGGCAGGACTGCCAATTTTTCCATCTTCGATGAAGACGATACCAGGGTCACTTTAAAGCAAATTCTAACTTCTCTCTCTATAGGTGATGAAGATCGAAAACTAATTATGCAGCGCGGTTTCCTGGGGCGTATAATCAGCCAGGCTCGTAATTCAGGGCTCTCAATCAAAGAGGTAATGGAAGAAGATTATCCTTACCGTCTTGAATATCTTGATGTGATTAAAAGTAGTGCCGAACTGTACGAACAGAAAAAGATTGAAAGTAATGTTTTTGATTTTGATGATCTTCTGCTCTGCTGGCTTGAGTTATTTGAAAAGCATCCCCAGGTTGCCGAGCAGTACCGGCGTCGCTTCAGGCATGTGCTGGTTGACGAATTCCAGGACACTAATGTTATCCAGGCCCGGCTCATCGACCTGTTTGCCGGCGCCGCCTCGATTTGTGTCGTTGGCGACGATGCCCAGTCGATATATGCTTTTCGCTATGCGGATATCGGTAATATTTTATCTTTTCCTGACAGATATTCTCTCTGTCAGGTTGTTAGGATGGAGCAGAACTATCGCAGCACACCTGAAATAGTTGAGCTGGCCAATTATTCAATAAGATTTAACCGACAGCAGCTCCAAAAGAAGCTATTTTCAAAAAATCCCCCGGGGGCGAAACCTGCCGTGGTGAAAGTATACGATGCCGGACAGGAGGCTTCATTTGTTCTCCAGAATATTTGGGAATTGCAGAACAATGGAGTAACATTAGATGATATAGCGGTTCTTTACCGCAGTTCTTATCTTACCCCGGAATTGGAATTTGCCCTGGCCCGCAAAGGAATTAGTTATCGCACTTATGGTGGAGTTAAATTTTTCCAAAAAGCACATATTAAAGATCTCCTGGCGTATTTGAAAGTGGTATATAACCCGAGCGACGAGAATTCCTGGCGGCGCATATCAACCCTGCAGCAGGGTTTGGGCCCTGCTTCTTTCGATAAGCTCTGGGTAAAATTAAAGGGGCATCCCGATCCCCTTATCGCTGTTTTGGAGGGAAAAGAAGTTCCTGAAAGGGGAAAGACCGGATGGGAACTTTTTGTGCGTACTCTTGATGCTGTTTACAAAAACCGATCTGAACCGGTGCCGGATCTGATTGCATTGATAGTTGATGAAAATTATGACAATATCCTCAGGCAGAATTACCCTGATCAATATGAAGAGAGAATGCGTGGGATCGAACGTTTGATGATCTATGCTGAACGATTCGATTCTCTTAATACTTTTTTGGAATCACTGGCTCTGGAGGAATCTGTTTTTGCTGATGCCAGCGCGGGTCCGAATCAATCCGATGGGCAGCTCACCTTATCGACAATCCACAGCGCCAAAGGTAAGGAATGGGATGCCGTATTTATTATCGGGATGAACCAGGGACATTTCCCCAGCCAGCGTGCCGAAAGCAGCAGCCTGGATGAAGAACGCCGCCTTTTCTATGTAGCCGCAACCCGTGCCCGCCGCTACCTTTACCTGGTTACCTACCGTGAAGATTATCGCAATTACGGTGCAGTTTCAGAAGGCCCGTCCCTGTTCCTCAGGGAATTACCTGTAGAATGTTACCAGCTTGTCGATTACGACAGCGGATTTTAGTATAAATTAGCATAAAGCATACTTCTGTTTTATTAATTATATCAGGCAGGTTCTAACGCCTTATACAATTGGACACCATGCAAAAATATATAGTATAATACCAATTAATTTTACTTTCCTTTTTGGCAGGAGGACAGCCATGCAAAAGGTAGATATATATGATACGACTTTAAGAGATGGTTCGCAGCGCGAAGGCGTATCGATGTCAGTAGCCGATAAACTTAAGATTGCCGAGAAACTCGATGAGTTTGGGATCAGCTACATAGAGGGTGGATGGCCCGGTTCGAACCCAAAGGATATTGATTTTTTCAAACGGGCATCGAAGATAAGATTAAAAAATGCCCGTTTGTGTGCTTTCAGCAGTACCCGCAGGCCCGGAGTTACTGCCGCTGAAGATCACAACCTGCAGGCGCTAATTGAAGCTAAAACAGGTACAGTTACTATCTTCGGTAAAAGCTGGGATTTTCATGTTCATGATGCATTGAAAACCACCCTTGATGAGAATCTTTCAATGATTGAAGAAAGTATCGCCTATCTAAAATCGCTGGGACGGGAAGTCTTATTTGATGCCGAACACTTTTTTGACGGTTACAAGGCCAATCCCGATTATGCCCTACGCACTATCACAGCAGCAGCTTCCGGCGGCGCCGATGTTATTATTCTCTGTGATACAAACGGAGGACTGATGCCCTGGGAGCTTCCCGCAATTTTAGCGGCGGTAAAAGAGAGGGTTAAAGTGCCTCTGGGTATTCATGTCCATGATGATGCCGGTATGGCTACAGTTAATTCTCTCCTCGCTGTCCGTGAAGGTATCACCCAGATCCAGGGGACGATTAATGGTTACGGGGAACGCTGCGGCAACGCTAACTTATGCACGATTATACCTAATTTGCAGCTAAAAATGGGTTTAGAGATTGTCACCCCGGATCAACTGCGCGGATTAACCAAACTATCCCGCTTAATTGCCGAACTGGCCAATATTGCACCGGCCGATCAACAGCCGTACGTTGGTTTTAACGCCTTTGCCCATAAAGGTGGGATTCACGTCGATGCGGTCAGTAAAATACCGGCGACTTATGAACATGCAGATCCCGATCAGGTTGGAAATCAGAGACGAATTCTTGTATCAGAGCTGGCCGGCCGCAGCAGCATTAGTTTAAAAACCATGAATAATGAAATTAAGCTTGAAAAAGGCCATCCGGAAACAGCGTCTGTTTTACAGAAGATAAAAGAGATGGAGCATTACGGTTACCAGTTTGAAGGCGCAGAGGGCTCTTTTGAACTGCTGGTTCTAAAAATGATGAAGGCGCACCAACCGCTATTTAAGCTGGAAGGTTTTCGCTTAATTATCGAAAAAAGAGAAAACGGTCAGTTATATTCCGAAGCAACCATAAAAGTGCGAGTCGGGGATATCCAGGTTCACACTGCAGCAGAAGGAAACGGTCCGGTTAATGCCCTTGATAATGCACTGAGAAAAGCACTGGAAGATATTTACCCGGCATTGAAAAAGATCAAGTTGATCGACTTTAAAGTGCGGGTTATTGACGGAGTGGATGGAACAGGTGCTCAGGTAAGGGTTCTTATTGAATCAAGTGATGATCATAGAAGTTGGGGTACAGTCGGGGTGTCCCCGAATGTTATAGAAGCAAGCTGGATAGCCCTGGTGGACAGCCTTGAATACGGCCTGCTCAGTCATAAAATACCCAAACTTGAAAAGGCAAAAAATGTCCTCGATCAGCTGAAAAGCGACGGGGTCATATCGAACAGCTAATAAAGGCGCCTCAATTATTACGGACGCTCAATGGATTAAGGAGTTTAAAGAGTTTTGAAAGAAGATAGAATTAGCGCAATTCTGCTTGAGCTGTCCGCAGTAGCAGGCGTTTCGGGAAATGAAAACGCTGCTGTAGAAATAGCTGCCCGTCATTTTCGACGGCACACAGAAGAAGTCAGACAAGATCGCTTCGGCAATCTTTTAGCTCTGAAATTAGGCGCACCTGCAGAAGATCGGGAAAAATTAACACTGGCTGTAATCGCCCATATCGACGAGATCGGTTTTATGGTTACAAATATAGAAAAGGGCGGTTTTTTGCGATTTACTCCGATTGGGGGAATCGATCCCAGGACCCTGCCCGGCCAGGCTGTCGAAATACACGGTAAAAAAAAGCTGAAAGGTGTTATCGGCGCCGCTCCGCCCCATTTATCATCTGCAAAAGATCGAAAGGAAACAGTCCCCACGGATAAACTGTTCATCGATCCCGGTCTAAGCGAAGATTCTCTAAAGAAGTATATTAGTATCGGTGACTATGTCAGTCTCGAACAAAAACCCCTGAAACATTCGACAAATAATATAATTAGCGGAAAAGCACTTGATAATCGTGCGGGTATAACCGCCTTAATATTTTGTGCTGAAGAGTTAAAGGCTTTGCATCACCAGGCCGATGTCTGTTTTGTGTCTTCTCTGCAGGAAGAGGTAGGGTTGAGAGGCGCAATAACCAATGCTTACAACCTTCAGCCGGACCTGGCCATTATCGTCGATGTTACCCATGGTGATGTCCCCGGGCTTGATGAGAGATGTGTTTTTAAAGTAGGAGGGGGCCCCACCATTGCTATCGGCCCAAACCTGCATCCGGTTTTATCCCGCCGGTTGGAAGAGACTGCCAGGGAACGCTACCTCCCTTATCAAAAGGAACCAATTCCCGGTCACAGTGGAACTGATGCCTGGGCATTCCAGGTTTCGCGTGAAGGGATTCCTACCGCACTATTATCAATCCCGCTGCGTTATATGCACACGGCAGTAGAATTGATTAGTATGGATGATCTCCTGGTTTTAAGTAAACTGATCTGTTATTTTGCCGGCAGCCTGGATAGTTTGTTTTTGGAGGAGCTGAAAAAGTGCTAGCCGAGCTTGCCGATCTGAATGGTGTTTCAGGCGACGAAGGTATCGTTCGCCGGGTCTTGGTTGAAAAACTTGATCAATTTAAATCTAGAACTGCTGTTGATACCATGGGCAACTTTCTCGTCCGCAAAGGGAGTAAAAATAATAACCCGCGAATCATGCTCTCTGCGCATATGGATGAAGTTGGTTTAATGATCATGTCAATTCACGAGAGCGGTCTTCTCAGATTCAAGCCGGTCGGAGGCATCGACAAACGTGTCCTGGTTGCCAAGCGAGTAAAAATTGGTCTGCCAGGTTTGCCCGGAGTAATCGGGACAAAACCGGTTCATCTTCAGAAGAAAGGCGAGCAAAAAAAACCATTTGATGAAGAAAAACTTTATATAGATGGCGGTTTTAAAAACCGCAGTGAAGCTGAAAAGAATGTGCAAATCGGAGATTATGTAACTTTTGATTCGCCCTGCATTGAACTGGGTGACGGTTTTTACAGGGGCAAGGCATTTGATGATCGCGCAGGCTGCCAGATTCTATTGGAACTGCTTCTCGAAAATAACGGCCTTGTATTTGATGCTGCCTTTACCGTTCAGGAAGAGGTTGGAGCCAGAGGAGCAGCAGTTGCAGCTTACACCCTGCAGCCGGAGATTGCCCTAACAGTAGAGACAACAGCAGCTGCCGATACTCCGGAAACTGAAAAAGAGTCTGTCAGTACAGCGCTTGGTGCAGGGCCGGCAATCAGTATTATGGACCGCACCATTATGGTTAGCAGGGATATGCGGGAAGGACTTGTTGAGGCTGCTGTAAAGGCTGGAGTTTCATACCAGTTTCGCCGTTTTACCGGAGCGGGCACAGAAGCAGGTATTATTGCACTGACTCGTGAGGGCATTAAAACAGCAGTTGTGGCAGTGCCCTGTCGTTATATTCATTCACCAAACAGCGTTTTGCAGGAAAAGGATATCAGGGCAACTGTTAATTTGATCAGAGCCTGGATTGAGTGCAGACAGTAGAGAATCAGGGGGTCAATATAAAGATGGAAAAAACAATAATGCGCCTGACAGAGGCATTCGGCCCTTCAGGAGAAGAAGATGCGGTGCGCTCAGCTATCAAAGACCTGGTCAAAGGACACGCTGACCTAATCTTTGAAGACAATTTGGGCAACTTGTTTTTCCTGAGAGAAGGACCTTCACCCAAAATCATGGTTTCTGCTCATATGGATGAAATTGGATTTATTATTACCCATATTGATGAAAATGGTTTCCTGCGGATTGCACCGATAGGGGGAATAACGCCCCGCATGCTTCCAGGCCAGAGGTTACGTTTCCGGGATGGCATATCAGGAACTATACACTATGAAAAAATAAAGGACATCAAGGAGCTTGATTGGAGCAAACTTTTCCTCGATATCGGCCAGAGTAGTGCTGAAGCAGTCGATGAGCATGTAAAAATTGGCGATATAGCCTGCTTCGATCAACCTTTCAGGTCTCTTCCCGGAGGACGCTGCATGGCCAAGGCGATGGATGACCGGGTCGGCTGTGCAGTCCTTGTTGAGACAATTAACAGACTTCCGGCAAAACTGCCCCAGGCTGTTTGTTTTGTATTTACGGTTCAGGAGGAACTTGGTCTGAGGGGAGCTAAAACTGCTGCATACCGCTACGAGCCTGATTACGGGTTGGCTGTTGATGTCACCATGGTTGGCGATACACCCAGGGCTGCCACTATGGCTGTCAGTCTCGGAAAAGGCCCCGCGGTAAAGGTTAAAGACAGTTCGGTACTTTGTCACCCTGCGGTGCGGAAGTATATGGTTGAAACTGCAGAAAATCAACAAATACCTTACCAGCTTGAAATTCTCGAGCGAGGTGGAACAGATGCAGGAGCCATTCATACCTCGCGCCAGGGAGTGCCTTCAGGGGCAATTTCGCTACCATGCCGCTATATTCATACCCCTTCAGAAATGGTCGACAGCTCTGATATTGAAAATGCCATTAATTTATTGAAAAAACTACTGACGCAATCATGGCCTGCAGTTAAGGAGTAATATTAGAGATGAAAGCAAAAAAAGAAGTTGAAATAATCTACTTAAACGCCCTTAACTCTTTATCTTTTCTTGGTTCAGCCCGCATTAAAACACTTCTGAACCATTTTGGTACGGCTGAAGCTGCCTGGAAAGCTCCGAATCAGGATCTGATAAAAATCCTCGGACTGACCGGAAAAGCCGATAAATTTGAGCAGGAAAGATCGAAAATCGAACCGGAGCAGGAATGGGTTCGGCTTGCTGAAAAAGAGATCAAATGTGTTACTCCCGAAACCGAGGGTTACCCCGCTTTATTAATGCAAATATCATTACCGCCTCTGATTTTATATTACCGGGGCAGTCTGCAAAAGATAGATCGCCCATCAGTGGCAATCGTTGGAAGCCGTCGCTGTACATTTTACGGGCAGGAAGTTGCTCACCGGATGGCTATTGAGCTTGCTGAGCAGGGTGTAAATATAATCAGCGGAATGGCCCTGGGGATTGATACTTCCGCACACAGGGGAGCCCTGGATAAAAGCGGTTATACGGCAGCAGTTCTCGGTTGTGGTCTTGATCGGTGCTATCCGCCGGATAATGCCGACTTAATGGAGCAAATAATATCTGAAGGAGCAGTTATCAGTGAGTTCCCGATTGGTACGGAACCCTTACCGAAAAATTTTCCTCAGCGGAATCGGATCATAAGCGGGGTATCATTAGGAACGCTGGTTGTCGAAGCGACAGCAAAGAGCGGCGCTCTGATCACTTCTGATTATGCTCTCGAACAAAACCGCGAGGTATTTGCCGTTCCGGGTAACGTTGGCAGCCCCTACAGTCGAGGCTGCCACAGGCTCATTAAAGAAGGGGCAAAGCTGGTTGAATCTGCTGCAGATATTTTAGAAGAGCTCTATATTAATTTGCCTTCGGAAGAGCAGTTAACCCTGGAACCGCATAATTTCAACCTGACAGAGGGGGAGCAATCCCTCATAAAGATTATCCCCTATCAACCCATGCATATTGATAAGATCATCCAATTAAGCGGTACAAAGGCATCAGAGGCCAGTGCACTGCTTTTATCTTTGGAGCTAAAAAAATGCATTCGCCAGAGCCCGGGAAAATATTTTTACCGGATTTAACAATAATTAATTATGATTAAGATACGTAATTAGAACATGTTTTATATTTGAATTTGAATAGCTGGAATTTTTTCAAAAAAAAAGCTATTTGCTTGCATCTGTAGAATAGTTGTGTTAGGATTATATGGGTGTGGCGTAATGACTGTTTTTGATTGGCTTGAACGATTTCTGGTTCACTTAATGGTTGAGAAAAACGCATCACCGCTGACTATGCAAGCATACCGGAACGACATCATGCAGTTTCTGGAGCTTGAAGGCGATGAATTGGCAGACTTAAAAAATGTAGACCACCTCGCTTTGCGTCGCTTTCTAGCCTGGCTCAGGGATAAAGAATATACTCGTCGTTCAATTGCGCGTAAATTATCTGCGACGCGTTCTTTTTTGTTCTTTTTGCAAAAAGAAGGATTGATTCGCGGAGGAAAGTGGTCGACTGTATCCAGGCCCAAACAAGAAAAAGTATTGCCGCAATTTCTATACTACCATGAAGTTTTAGCTTTACTGGAAGCTCCGGACAGCAGGACTCTGCTTGGTTTTCGCGATAGGACTATGCTCGAATTAATCTACTCATCAGGGCTGAGGGTAAGCGAGATGGTCGGGCTTAACTTTTCTTTACTGCAGTTGGAAGAGAGGCTGGTTAAGGTTTACGGTAAGGGCAGAAAAGAGAGAATAGTTCCCATCGGGACTGTTGCAGCTGCCCTGGTTAAGGAATATCTTGAAAAAGTCCGGCCTGCACTGGCTTCCCGTAATAAAGATGGACAGACCTATAATGAGTTGTTTCTGAACAAGTGGGGAAAACCCTTACGTGATCGGGGAGTACGTTATTTATTTAAAAAATATATTAGGCAGGTATCCCACAAGGTGGGAATAACCCCGCATTCTCTCCGTCATTCCTTTGCCACACATCTTCTTGAAGGGGGAGCAGATTTAAGGGTGGTTCAGGAACTGCTGGGTCATGTTAGTTTATCTTCAACCCAGATTTATACGCATGTGACAAAAGAACGATTAAGTGAAGTATACCGATCAGCGTTTCCAAGAAAATAAAATTCATGAAGGCGGTTAAAATATGTTTCAGGCAACAACAATACTGGCAGTAAAAATTGGTGATAAAGTTGCTGTGGCCGGGGATGGCCAGGTTACCTTCGGCAACAGTACCATTATTAAGAACAGTGCCAGGAAAGTCCGAAGGTTATACGAAGGTAAAGTTATAGTCGGTTTCGCCGGCGCTGCCGCAGACTCACTTACCCTTTGCGAAAAATTTGATGGCAAACTGGAAAGTTACCAGGGCAATCTCATGAGGGCTGCCGTTGAACTGGCAAAAGATTGGCGTACAGATCGCGTCCTCCGCAGACTCGAAGCTCTGCTTGTGGCCGCAAGCAGCGATGCTTTGCTGATGATCTCGGGTACGGGAGAAGTTATTGAACCGGATGACGGGATTGCCGCAGTAGGTTCAGGGGCTCCTTATGCCATGGCTGCTGCCAGGGCCCTTCTGCGCAATGCTGATTTGACACCGGGTAAAATTGCTGCTGAAGCGATGAAAATAGCATCTGAAATATGTATCTATACCAATGATGCAATAATAATTGAAGAATTGTAGAAGGGTGTTTTGTATGAACTCAACAGAAGAACTGACACCACGTGAAATTGTAAATGAGCTAGGCAAGTATATAATCGGGCAGGAAGATGCCAAGCGCTGCGTTGCTGTGGCACTGAGAAACAGGTATCGCCGTAAAAGATTGCCTGATGATTTGCAGGAAGAGATTATCCCTAAAAATATTATTATGATAGGAGCTACCGGTGTAGGTAAAACCGAGATAGCGAGGCGCCTTGCCCGCCTGGTTAATGCTCCTTTTGTAAAAGTTGAAGCAACAAAATTTACTGAGGTTGGTTACGTAGGGCGTGATGTTGAATCAATGGTTCGCGATCTTGTAGAAACATCAATCAGGATTGTGCAGAACGAGCGCATGCTGATTGTCAAAGATAAAGCCATAAGCAACGCCAATAAAAGACTGGTTGACAGCATTGCCCCGTTGCCGAAGAAAAAACAGCATTCAGCGAACCCGCTTGGTTTTTTGTTTCAGTCCGCTCCAACCCGGGAAGAGAGCCCTGCCGAGGATGCAACCTATCATGAAAGGCTGCAGCGGGCCAGGGAGGAACAGAAAAAAGTAAAAGAGCGTTTGCTGAATGGTGAACTTGAAGGGCAGTTGGTTGAAATTGAGGTTGAAGAGCGTAAAACGCCGATGGTTGAACTTTTTACCGGCCAGGGAATGGAAGAGATGGGTATAAACCTGCAGGATATGCTGGGCAATATTGTTCCACCGAAAAAGAAAAAAAGAAAGGTCAGTGTTTCTGAAGCGAAAAAAGTATTTGAGCAGGAAGAAGCACAGCGCTTAATCGATATGGATGCCGTTATTACGGAAGCTCTTCAAAGAGCGGAACAGTTGGGAATTATTTTTCTTGACGAAATTGACAAAATTGCCGGTAAAGATTATCATGGATCTGGCCCTGATATATCCAGAGAAGGGGTCCAGAGAGATATACTGCCGATCGTGGAAGGATCTACAGTTGTCACTAAATACGGTCCGGTAAAAACTGATCACATTCTGTTTATTGCGGCTGGGGCTTTCCATATGACTAAGCCTTCTGATTTAATTCCCGAGCTGCAGGGCAGATTCCCGATCAGGGTTGAGTTGAACAGCCTGACCGAAGAAGACTTCAAGCGGATCCTTACTGAACCAAACAATGCTTTGATTAAGCAGTATAAAGCACTAATAGAAACGGAAGGGGTGAATCTGAAGTTTACGGAAGAGTCGATTGAAGAAATCGCTCAAACAGCTTGTTACCTGAATCAGGAAATGGAGAATATTGGAGCAAGAAGACTGCATACGATCATGGAAAAAGTGCTCGAAGACCTCTCTTTCGACCTGCCCGACGACAGTTTCTCAGCGGAGATTACAGTAGACCGGGTATATGTTCAAAGCAAGCTGTACAAAGTGGTTAAAGATAAAGATTTAAGTAAATATATTTTGTAAATTAATTTAGTAAAGGAAAGGTGGGTGAAAGACGTGATTTCTTCTCCCTTACTCGAGAAGACTCGTCGTATTAACAGGATATTACAGAAAAGCGCAGGCAAGCACGTAAACTTTAAGGATGTTGCCGATGTTCTTAAGAATGTTATCCATGCCAATGTCTATATTGCCGATCGGCAGGGTGCGATATTGGGTTGGTCTCTCGTTGATGAGTTTGAATGTGAACTAATGGTTAACAGTGTATTGGAAAGCGGCCATTTCCCAGAGGATTATAATCAATTCCTTCTTAGGGAAGACGAATCCAGGGTTAATTTGCGGCAGAAAACCAATGATTGTGTTTTTATAGATTCGGAAAGGTGCCTTTTTGCCAATAAGATTACCACTATCGTTCCGATCATTGGCGGCGGAGAACAGATTGGCACCCTGGTGCTTGCTCGTTTCAATGAGTTGTTTGATGCTGAAGATCTCATTCTTGCTGAAACCGGTGCAACAGTTGTTGGTATGGAGATGCTGAGATCAAGACAGGAAGAAGTTGAAGAAGATGCCCGCAATAAGGCAGTCGTTCAGCTTGCTGTGGCAACCCTTTCTTATTCTGAACTTGAAGCGGTAGAGCATATCTTTGAAGAACTTGGCGGAGTCGAAGGGCTGCTGGTAGCCAGTAAAATTGCCGATCAGCTCGGTATAACCCGTTCCGTGATTGTTAACGCCCTTCGTAAATTTGAAAGTGCCGGAGTAATTGAGTCCCGTTCACTTGGTATGAAAGGGACCTATATTAAAGTTTTAAATCCGTTCCTGCTGGATTACCTTGCTAGAAAATCGAAACCTTACTAAAACTACTGTATGGTTAAATTGCAGCAAAAAAGGGATGGTCTTACTTTTTAAAGGACCGTTCCTTTTTTTTAAGGTCATTTTGGGTATTTTAAAAAAGGGTTTTTTGTGGTCTGTGAGAAATATATTTTTTTATTC
>JBNJHN010000009.1:0-40302 GCA_051748565.1 Bacillota bacterium
CAAAAAATTATTTATTACTTCCAGGGCAGAGTGGTCAATTCTATATAGATCTTTCATTAAAACCAACCCCCTTTTTTGTGGTGGGCAAGAAGCAATGGCACTGTTTAAGTGCTACATATTTTCCCTTAATGTCTTCAGCATATCATACCCAAAACAAGTAGTCTATAATCTACGTCCTAGTTAAATCCACGTACCAAAAATGTTATTATTTACATTTGATCTATATGCTTTCAAGTAAAATAAAAGGAATTAAATTTAACCTGTCTAATGATATAATAAGTCAAACATTGCAGCTCTTATAATTTTACCTGGTATTGTTACTATCCTTAATCTTAGCAGAGAACCGGAAAAAACCTCTTTGAATAAAAGGAGATCCTTTGAAAATGATGACAGTTGATCAATACCTTGATTCACTTCGACGAATCAACTTTAGGGTTTACATGTTTGGTGAAAGAGTCGGCAATATAGTCGATCATGCCATGATCAGGCCTTCCATTAATGCTGCAGCCAAGAGTTACGAACTTGATGATGACCCTTACACGGAAAGCTTACTGACGGCATCTTCCAGTTTAACCGGAAATAAGATTAATCGTTTTACCCATTTGCATCAAAGTTCGGATGATTTAATCAGCAAGGTCAAAATGCAGCGCATGCTGGGCCAAAAAACTGCAGCCTGTTTTCAGCGATGTGTAGGAATGGATGCTTTAAATGCTGTCGACAGCATTACATTTGAACTTGACCGCGATCTGGGCTTTGAATATCATCCACGGTTTCGCCGTTTTCTGCTTCATGTCCAGGAAAACGACCTGGTTGTAGAAGGGGCGATGACCGATCCCAGGGGGGATCGTTCGCTGCGCCCCTCGCAGCAGGCCGATCCGGATTTGTACCTGCGTATTGTTCGTAAGACGGATGACGGTATAATTGTCAGTGGGGCTAAAGCACACCAGACAGGAGCCCTGTCCGCCCATGAAATCCTGGTTTTGCCCACTCTGACCATGGGTGAGGAAGATGCCGATTATGCCGTCTGCTTCGCTGTTCCCAGTGGAACAGAGGGAATAACATATATATATGGCCGCCAATCTTGCGATACACGCAGGCTTGAAGGCGGGGTAATCGATGTCGGCAACTGCCGTTACGGCGGGCACGAATGCCTTGTAGTTTTTGAAAATGTTTTTATCCCATGGGAACGGGTTTTTATGTGCGGTGAATACCGGTATACGGGTTCTCTGGTCGAAAGATTTGCCGGCTATCATCGCCAGAGCTATGGCGGCTGTAAAGTCGGCGTAGGTGATGTATTGATTGGGGCGGCAGCTCTGGCAGCTGAATACAACGGTGCCGCAGGGGCTTCGCATATTAAAGATAAGCTGATCGAGATGATTCATCTTAACGAAACTTTATTTGCCTGCGGGATTGCCTGTTCCAGCCAGGGTAAGCCCACTGCATCTGGGACTTATCTGATCGATATGCTTCTGGCCAATGTTTGCAAGCAAAACGTTACCCGTTTTCCTTACGAAATAGCCCGCCTGGCAGAGGATATCGCAGGCGGGTTAATGGTTACTCTGCCTTCAGAGAAGGATTACCGCCATCCCGAAATCGGAAAATATATCGAAAAGTACCTCAAGGGTACTGAAAATGTTCCCACCGAGCATAGAATGAGGATTCTGCGTCTAATCGAAAATATAACTCTTGGCACTGCTGCCGTTGGCTATCGCACTGAATCAATGCACGGGGCCGGATCGCCCCAGGCTCAGCGGATTATGATTGGTCGTCAGGCTGATCTGGATCAGAAGAAGAATCTGGCCAGAATAATTGCCGGAATAGTCGATTAAGGAAATTAATAATGAATTAATCATTTCAAGGAGGAAGCTGTGGATATTAATAAGGCTGTGCAGATGATCCACCAGGATATAATAAAGTGGAGACGTAAATTGCACCAAATACCAGAAATAGGTTTTGAATTGGAAAAGACGTCCCGTTATCTCAGGGAATGCCTTGATCAAATGGGCATTGCTTATCTCACAGCAGCTGAAACCGGCATTGTTGCCTTAGTAGAGGGTGGGAAACCCGGCCCGACCCTGGCATTCCGGGCTGACATGGATGCCCTGCCGATTACTGAAGAGACCGGCCTTACTTTTGCTTCATCGAATGGCAACATGCATGCCTGCGGCCATGATGCCCACATGGCTATGCTGCTTGGAACGGCGAAAATCATTAACGGTATTCGTGAACGGTTAAGCGGAAACGTTAAACTTATATTCCAACCGGGAGAAGAAGGCTATGGTGGCGCCGGGCGGATGATTGCCGATGGCTGCCTGGAAAATCCTTCTGTTGATGCGATTACCGGTCTGCATGTCGGACAGATTTTCCCTGAGGTTAAGACCGGGCAGGTTGGTTATTGTGAAGGCCCGATTCTTGCTGCAGCTACCGCTTTTACAGTTACTGTAAGAGGTAAGAGCACTCACGGGGCTTTACCGCATCTTGGTGTCGATGCAATTACCATTGCTGCGGAGATTATCCTGGCCTTACAGAAAATAATCAGTCGCGAAGTAGATCCTCTCAATTCTGCTGTTCTAACCGTTGGTAAAATAAGTGGTGGGGAGGCCTTGAATATTATTACTCCCCGGGTAATCTTTAGTGGCGATTTCCGTACACTTCGTGAAGCAGACCGTAAATTTATTACCGAACGAATAGAAGCAATTTGTCATTCAGTAGCTAAAGCGAACCGGGCTGAGGTTGAAGTTGAAATCCTGGGGGGCTATCCACCCACTGTGAACGATCCGGAATTTACAAGAAAGGTTGTCCATGCTGCGTCAAAGATAATCGGTTCGGATCAGATAATTGAAATAAAAAAGCCTAATATGGGTACAGAAGATATGTCTCTGTATCTTGAAAAAGTGCCCGGTGCTTATTTTGTGATCGGCACCGGTAATCCCGATAAAGGAATTACATACCCGCACCATAACTCAAAGTTTGATCTGGATGAAGACACACTCTGGATTGGACCGGCAATTTTTTGTCAAATTGCCCTGGACTATCTGGAATTCATTTAAAAAGGCATTACCGGAAAACTTACATATAGCTGAATGGAATAGCTTTTTAAAAAGGAGATATTCAGTAAAATGAAAGACCAGGTAAAGCAGGTAATAGTAATTCCTCCTCAGAGTGGCGCTGCCGTTAATCTCAATAAGAAGGAGAGATTGAGAGTAATTGATTTGGAAGGCAGGCAGGTTGCCGATCTTCTGGCATATAACTGGTATGACCCACGTGAATATCTTTCAACAGCGGCAACGATTGATGTTAACGGTTCATTAAATATTTACCGGGAGGACTGTCTTTATTCCAACAAGTATAAACCGATGCTTCTTTTAATCGAAGATACGGTAGGAAGGCATGACCTTTTGCATCCCCCGTGCAGGCCGGAGATGTATAAAAAACAGTATGGGATAAATGTTCAGCATCCAAGCTGTTTTGAAAACTTTGCCCGGCTGTTAATGGAATATGGACTGGACGATACATTTATCTATACCCCCTTAAACATATTCATGAATACGCATGTGCGCAATGACGAAATGTTAGAAATTAAAAGGCCGGTTTCCAGGCCTGATGACTATATTTTGCTTGAAGCTTTGATGGATCTGCTCGTGGTAGTTACAGCATGCTCTGTTGCCGAAAGTAATTGTAATGATTACAATCCAACGTCGATTAGAATAGAGATTTTGGCACAATTTTAAAGCGGACATCCATTATGAAAGGAGAGTTAGAAAATGTTACAAGCTGCAGATTTTTTCGATCTCACAGATAATCGCTTTGCCCCGCTTTTTAAAGATAGCGCTTATGTCTGGGAAAGTTTAAACAATATAAAACCATTTATCAAGGAATACCTTCAACCAAATGTAAAAAAATTACGAAATGGAAACACGTTAATCGAGAAGACACTGGTTATTTATAAAGACCAGCTGCTTGCTTCAGGTTTTACACTTGACAACATGGGAAAGAAAACATTAGTTTTTATGGATGGGGTTTTGCTGGAAGAGGCGAGTATTATCTATGCCGGTGCCTGTCTGATGGATGAAGAGATCTATATCGGAAGGAATGTTTTGATTGAACCTTCGGCCCTGGTCAAAGGGCCAACTTATATCGGTGATGGCACTGAGATTAGACATGGAGCATACATTCGGGGTGATGTCCTTATTGGAGATAACTGTGTTGTAGGGCATACCACAGAAATAAAATCCTCTGTGATGCTGGGAGGCAGCAAAGCCGGCCATTTTGCTTATATCGGTGACAGTATCCTGGGCAGGGTAAACCTGGGAGCGGGAACAAAGCTGGCAAATCTGAAGATGGTTGATTCCCAGGTTGTCTTGAAGATTGATAATAATCTTTATGAAACCGGTCTGCGAAAATTTGGTGCAATCATCGCCGATGATGTGGAAACCGGTTGCAACAGCGTGACTGCTCCTGGGACTTTATTGGGCAAAAATGTTCTACTTTATCCCAACGGTACCGCACGTGGTTATTATTCTCCTGGAACTATTATAAAAGTAAGGCAAGATCAGGAATATAGTAAAATAAGGCAGAAAAGCGTTAATGGATAGAGTATTAACTATTCTGGCAGAAAAAGGACCTTTAACCGGCAAAGATTTAGTTCTGGAAACCGGGATGTCAATTTTGAACTCCTGGAGAATTTGCCTTAAATCGGGAAAAATTATAACCCGAATTGCCGGGAAAAGATATTTGCGCCTTGATCAGAAAGTTGAAGGTTATGCCCGTCTCTCTCCCTCAATTATGAGAGAATTTCTGAACTATACAATTGTCGGCCTGGCAACAGATAAGCCTGCCATAGATGCTCAGGCGTACAATTTAGAAAAGGCGCTTGCTGAAATAAGCGAGAAAAAGATTGGTTTGGCCCGGGACACGATTACCCGCCTGGTTGAGAATCACCAGGATCGGGATGTTATTAAAGGAAAGGTCTCTTTTATTATTGCCGGTGATGTTGTTTTTAATATGGCCCACACTGAGCCGAGGCCGGAGTCTTCAACCGGTGAACTGGTCAAAGGTTCGGATCTTGATATTATTACTATTGCGGATGGTTTACCTGCTCAACTGCTTAAAAGTCTCGATACTGTCCTTTATAAAGAAAAATATAACTTATTAATGAATCCGGTTTCCAAAGAAGAAATAGATTACATAATTAAAGACCTGGAAGCTGTACGGGAACAGCTACAATTCAAAAACTTTAAAGCAATGGTTGCTTCGAAAATCTTGGAAGAAGGTAAATATCTTTACGGAAGTCTCAGTCTGTTTGAGCAGATCAAAAAGTTGATTGTGGATAATTGCATACCGGAAAAGATACGATTGCTGGAAGAAAAAGCCTATATCAATCGTGTAGCGGCTGAACATTCCTTGTTGTCTGCTGATGATACGGAGGATCATGATCAATTGATGGCATTGTTTTATACCACCGAAGAAAAAGAAGAAATATTCTAGATTTTGTGAGGAGCTGGTGAAATAGTGGATATTAATGTAGTTGATAATTACAGTGAACTTAGTGAAAAGGCGGCGGCTATTGTAGTTAATGAAGTGAATTGCCGGCCGGACACTGTGCTTGGCCTGGCTACCGGTTCTACTCCGGAAGGAATGTATGCTCAACTTGTTAAAAAATATCAGGAAAGGAAAGTTGATTTCAGCGATTTGATAACCTTCAACCTCGATGAATATTCCGGTTTATCAACTGAGCATCCTCAGAGTTATCATTATTACATGCATAAACATTTTTTTGACCATATCAATATCAAGTCTCACAATATAAACATTCCTCATTCTGAGGATCGAGATATTGCCCATGCCTGCGGGGAATATGACAGGAAAATTATAGAAGCAGGTGGTATTAATTTGCAAATTCTGGGGATAGGAGTTAACGGGCATATCGGATTTAACGAGCCGGCCGAACACCTGAATACCGGAACCCACCTTGTTGATTTGAGTGATGAAACGATTGCGGCCAACAGCCGTTTTTTTAATTCCCGGGATGATGTGCCATACCAGGCGATAACCATGGGGGTTGGCTCTATTATGCATGCGGAAAAAATCCTGGTAATGGCCTGTGGAAAAAATAAAGCCCGGGCCATTCAGTTAATGTGCTGCGGTAAGGTGACCACCAACCTTCCGGCGTCTTTGCTGCAGCTTCATCGCTGTGTAACTCTTCTTTTAGACAGGGAAGCAGCTTCGCTGCTCGAATAATTTTTATCTTGGGAAAGAAGCTACCCTTTTTATATAAATAAGCCTGGTTGGAGGTCTATAGCTTTTATGATATATTATTAATGCATGGCAATTGCCATTTCTTCGGCAGAGCATGCCAGTTCGAACTCAACATGTTAAGCTTGTAATTTTGCATAATATTTTATTTAATGAAGTTTAAATATTTGAAAAGAGGTGCATATTAATGGTAAAAGTTTATTCACTTAGTACATGTCCCTGGTGCAAGAAGGTTAAGAAGTATCTTGATGATAATAATGTGCAGTATGATGTTGTCGAAGTCGATTTGGCCAAGGGTGAGGAGCAGAAGAAAGCCCTGGAGGAAGTAGAAAAACTCACCGGCAAGCGCTCTTTTCCGGTAACTGTAATAAATGAAAAAGCAATTACCGGCTTTAAACAGGAGGAGATTGAAGGGGCGCTTAAAGATGAAGAATAAAATATATTGTGAGGTATGCCTTCTTTCATTTATTCACAAAGGTGAAATTGAAACCGGGCAGGTTGTTACCTGTACAATTTGCGGTGCTGAATTGGAAATAAAATCAATCGATCCTGAACTAACTGCTAGCCGGTTAGTCCAGGTTCCGGAAACGGAGATTCGCAAGCGTTCCGAGAACTTTGCCCGTCTGCGTGGTTATACCTTTAATGAGGATAAAGAATTGGTTATCGAAGGATTAATTGAAAAAAATAAACTCTTTGGTGATTTTTATTGTCCCTGCCGGTTTGAGAATATCCCGGAGAATGTTTGTCCCTGCCTTGCTACCCGTATGAATGAAGTACGCAAGCTGGGGCACTGTTACTGAAATCTTTTTCACTTGAAGGAGTGAGTTTCACTTCATTACCGGTATTGCTGACAGTAAAACAGGCATATATAAAAGAGTGTGGGATTGATAAGAAAATTTGAAATTTAAAATAGCCATTTGGGAGAAAAAAAGGTTGCCCGGATCCTTGAAGGTGGTCAGCTGAAAAAATGCTATAGTGTCGGAGGAATTGACGATGAAGATCGATTTTGTCCGGGGGCACATGGGTGGAAATTTAATTATTCTGCTTCGTGGTGATCAGGTTCCTATTGGCCGGGAGCTGGAGACAGCTGTCCAACTGATGGGGCCAAATTATCTTTATGCTCACGAAGCCGGCATCCTTTACCCGGCGATAAATGAGCGAGAGATTGAAGTAAAAATAGCTGAGCCGACTTTGCCCAGCTTTATAAGTGCCTGCGGCGGGTTAACCCAGGTTCTCGGAGCTGCTCTGGTTGAAACGGATCTTGGGAAATTATTCGGTATTGATCAGGCTAATGCTTCTGCCGAGGTTTTACTCCAGACAGACTGCGGTTCGATGACACTAAGTATAGAGCGGCATGAACGCAAAGCTCTGCGTATCAGAACGAACATGGAATGTTTTGTTAATGAATGTTATGAACATGGTGTAAGCCGGGAGGTATACAGGGGTGTCGAAGTAATGCGGGCAGGCAAGTTCCTGGTAGTGAATGCAGATAACTTTAAAAAAGTTTATCCGGCAGCAGATTTTATAACCTGGGATAAACAAACCCGCAGAAATCTTCTGGATATTCAGCATGACTTTCAGGAAAAGACCGGTGAGGTAGAACCAAATGTTACTTTATATGACTGGCATCCTGAACATGGTGGTCATCTCAGGGCAGTTTTTCCCCATTATGTAGAGAGTAACGTTATAGAACCTTCCTGCGGAACAGGTTCGGTTGCTCTTGGTCTTGCTGTTACAGCTTGTGATGAACTGCATCACCTTATAGCAGATGACAATGGTCAGGTAATATTAAATATTGAATCAGGTGGTGGTGATGAACTCGGTGGCCCGGAAATTACTTCCCTCGAAATGAATATCGATTCAGGAGAGGTTAAATCTGCAGCATTTTCACACAGCCGGGTCGAGATTACTGCAGTAGGCCAGGTTTTTTTATGATCGCTTCTTTAGCAGTGTTAAGAAAGAAACCGGCTCTCGCAGGCCGGTTTTTTATAAGTGATTAGACTTTTTGATTTAACACGTGTATAGATAAGATGGAAGGCGAAAAAGGGGCTGCAAATTCTATACAGGCTATAGCCCCGGTTCGTTGTGGGCGATCACTGTTTAACAGCCCTGGTTGTTATTGAGTATTTATTCTAAATTAAATAAATGCTGGGGAGGGTTAATCATGTTCAGAAAAAGAATTGTATTTTTAACTGCTTTCTTTGTGCTTGCGGCAATGCTCGGTTTTATGCCTTTAGCTTTTGTCGATGCAGAAAGTGAACTTGTTATTAATGAGGACATCATCAAAGCGGTTGGAAATCTGGAAATACTGCATCATACAACTGTAAATGGTGATGTTACTCTGAACATGGGTGAACTTGATGTCCGGGGGCGAATCAACGGTAATGTGATTAGCAACATGGGTCAGGTTAATATTGACGGAGAAGTCAGCGGAGATGTAGAAACGAATATGGGTCAGGTAGTTGTCAACGGCAATGTTGGCGGCAATGTAAGTACAAAGATGGGTGAGATTATTGTAAACGGTGCAGTCGGGACTAATCTGATTTCTGAAATTGGAGCGATCAGGGTTGGAGGAGTCGTTGGCGGTGATATCCTTTCCGGTGTTGGCGATCTTTTTATCACAGGTGCCGTAGCCGGTGATGTCAATAGTAAAGCCGGAAATGTTTTTATCAGCGGTATTGTTGAAGGCGATGTCACCCTGGATCAAGGTCTGGTTGAACTGGGTCCGAATGCGATTGTCTCTGGGCAGGTTTATGTTGGCCGGGGTCTGGTTAAAAAAACTGATACCTCTATAGCCGGCTCAATCCTTATTGGTGAAGAGTTAAGCCTATCTGAAATGGAAGAGCAGTCAACTGATAATGGTTACCGATTTGACGGCCTGGACAGAAGTTTTGGAGAAAGGGTTTTTGAAAGGGTAAGTCAATCGGTGGATAGGACATTTCGCAATGTGCCTTTTGTGCCGCATATGACGAGAGTAAGGGACTGGCCCTTTTTCCCGTTTCCTTTCATGGGCACCTACGGCAATATTGCCAGGGGTATAATTCATATGGTGATTATGTTTGCCCTCGCAGCACTGACCTATACCCTGTTTCCAAGCCAGGTAAAAACCGCAGGAAATGCTATCTTGGTTAAAACAGGTCCGGTTATCGGTTGGGGTATCCTGGCTGCAGTCCTGGCTGTTCCATTAATGATTATTCTGGCTATAACGATAATCGGTATACCACTTATTCTGGTTGAAATATTATTCCTTGTGGTTGCTGCAATATTAGGTTATTCCGCAATTGTCAGTCTGGTTGGTAAAAAAATCTTGGGCGCCACTTCTTACAGCACTGCTGCCCCGCTGGGTGCCATTGCCCTTGGTGTTTTATTAATCGGTCTTATCAGCATGATCCCCTTGCTGGGTTCACTGGTTTCATTCGCTGTATTCGTCCTGGCTGTAGGGGCAGCCCTGGCCAGCCGTTTCGGATCTACACATAATTAAAAGTGAGAAACGAGAACTTCAGTTTCGGATAATATAAAGACAAATCAAGTCAACCTGCAAGACCGGTTTTCTAAGGTTTTGGAAAAATTCGAAGATTATTTACGGCATCACTGGAGATTAAGAAACGAGAGCAGGTGGTCATCTATCTTTGCAGGTTTGATCACCTGCTTATGTCTGATTGGTTTATGGTTTATATCGGCGAGATTAGCTGGAATGGGAATGCCGGTTTCGTGGGATAAGATCTTCAGCAATTCAAGTTCGCTCCTATTTTTAAATCTGCAGTCACCAAAGAGTGCCCGGGAAACGCTGCCTGAAAATTTATACGGACTTGCTGTTGAAAGAAGAACAGAAAGACAACTATCTTCTTCCCGATTACGGTATTTATTGTGAACAGACATGCCAACCGCGGTGTGAGTATCAATCAGGTAGTTATGGTTTTGGTAAGTCTCCCTAATAAAATGCATTGTTTCTTCATCATCGGCGAAGTCGGCCCAGAAAAGCTCCTGCAGTTTTTGCAGGGTTTTAGTGTCAATAATGTATTCTCCGTAATCTTTCAACTGCGTCATCCACGAATTTATTATTCCGGTATCATGTCCGGTTAATTCAAATAATAAACGCTCGAGGTTACTTGAGATCAGAATATCCATTGACGGAGAAAGGGTTGTTTGTAACGGCCTACGGGCGCTGTAACGGCCGCTGTTAATAAAACCTGAAAGAACATTGTTGCGATTGGAAGCGCAGATTAAGCGGTTTATAGGCAGGCCCAATCGGTGCGCATAGTAACCGGCTAGTATATTCCCAAAATTTCCTGTTGGTACCACAAAGTTTATTTTTTCTCCCGGGGCCAATTCTTTTCGGCTGACAAGGCCGCTGTATGTTGAGAAGTAATAGACAATTTGCGGCAGGAGGCGGCCCCAGTTGATCGAGTTTGCTGAAGAGAGCCGGAACCCCGCTTTTACCAATTTTTCGGCAAGGATATGGTCATTGAATAGTTTCTTTACCCCGGTTTGAGTATCGTCAAAATTACCCCGGACTGCCGCTACATCAAGATTGTTTCCTTCCTGGGTGATCATTTGAAGTTTTTGTATCTCGCTGATCCCTTTTTCCGGGAAATAGGCAATGATTTTAGTATCATTTACATCACGGAATCCCTCTAAAGCTGATTTTCCTGTATCACCTGAGGTGGCTGCCAGTATAACAATCTCAGATTTTTCTCCGGTATTATCCATTGCTGCACGCATTAAAAATGGCAATATTTGAAGGGCAACATCCTTAAAAGCGTAGGTTGGCCCATGCCAAAGTTCCAGGACGAACAAGTCATTAGTAAGTTTGCAGAGAGGTGTAACATCTGGATGATCAAAATTTTCACTGTTATAAGCTGAATTGACAGCATTTTCAATTTGTGCACTGCTATAATCAGTTAAAAATATTTTAAGTATTGTGTATGCTATATCCCGGTAGTGGCCTGTGGGCAGGTTATCTGTTTTAAAAGGCGTGGCTATTTCAGCCGGAACGTAAAGACCTCCGTCCGGAGCAAGACCCTTTTTGATGGTGTTTGCGGCAGTTGTGTATCCTTCCTTATTCCTGGTGCTGTAGTAGTGCACTTTGAATGCCCCCTTACACGCAGCTTAAAAACATATGCTTGATTTCTCCAGACTGGTCTGTAAATCCTTTAGTTATCGGCTGCTACCCTTGACAAAAAGTTTTGAACAGGGTATTTTCAGAACACGGTTTTAATCACTTCCCCTATTCTACCTCGCAGCCCATTAAAGGAGCGTGATCAACACTTGAAATACATAGTTATTGTTGGAGATGGCATGGCCGATTATCCTATTAAAGAACTTAATAATCTAACAGCACTGCAATATGCCCACACTCCTAATTTCGACCGGTTGGCTATGGAAGGTGAACTCGGTATGGTGCAGACAATACCTGATGGCTTACCGGCCGGAAGCGATACGGCTAATCTTTCAGTAATCGGTTATGACCCAAATCAGTATTATACAGGTCGTTCGCCTTTCGAAGCTATAAGCCTTGGTGTTGAAATGAACCCGGGTGATATTTCTTTTCGCTGTAACCTGGTTACACTTTCCAATGATCAATCTTATGCGGAAAAAACAATGGTCGATTATTGTGCCGGAGAAATATCGACTGAAGAAGCCAGGGAATTAATCGAAGCTGTAAAGGCAAGCCTGAAGATGAAAAATATTGATTTCTACACCGGCTTTAATTACCGCCACCTGATGGTGTGGCACCATGCTCCCGATGACTGGGAGTTGACCCCTCCTCACGACATCAGCGGTAAAAAGATTACAGATTACTTACCGGAAGGCAGTGAAGGGTTAAAGATTTCTCAGATGATGGAAAAGAGTTATAATATCCTGGTGGATCATCCGGTCAATAAAAAGAGAGTTGAAAAAGGTTTAAATCCGGCTAACTCAATCTGGATCTGGGGTGCGGGCCATAAGCCGCTTATACCACTATTTTCGGATAAATACGGATTAAAAGGCTCGGTTATTTCAGCTGTTGATTTGGTCAAGGGGATTGGTCTTTTTGCGGGACTGGAACCGATTCCGGTTGCAGGTGCAACCGGTTATATCGATACAAATTACGCCGGGAAAGTTGGTGCTGCCCTGGATGCTTTTAAACAGGGCCAGGATTTTATTTACCTGCATATCGAAGCACCGGATGAATGCTCGCACCGTTTTGAAATTAATAACAAGGTTAAAGCCATAGAGCTGATAGACCGGTTGGTGGTTAAGGCGATCAGGGAAGAACTCGAACAGAGTAGCCCTGATTATTGCATATTACTGGTTACAGATCATGCAACACCGCTTTCTCTGGGCACTCACACCAGTGAACCGGTGCCATTTACTATTTTTCGCAGTAATGACCATAAAAATAACCCCGGTCAATCATATGATGAGGTCTGCGCTTCAACTACAGGCTTATTTATAAATGAAGGTTACAAGTTAATGGACCGTTTTCTGGATCGGATTTAATTAGCAAAACCGCGGGGATAAAATGAAAAATATTGAACACAGTGAAAAAATCGTCACCACAAATTTTATGGCCCTTTTCGGAGCCATCTTTTTTCTTTTCTTTGCTCTTGATTATTATATCCCGATCCTTCCCTTTTATGTTCTCCACGTAGGGGGCAGTGAAGCATCTGTCGGCATGCTGATGGGTTTATTTACTTTTTGTTCGGTTGTCCTGCGCCCTTTTCAGGGCAGGAATATCAATCACCGGGGACGCAAGCGTTTATTGATTACCGGTATTTCTTTATATGCTGCCGCAGGATTGGGATTACTATTTCTGCCATCGCTGCCCCTGCTGTTTTTTTTTCGGGCTGTGCAGGGTTTTGGCTGGGGAGCTTTCCTGCTGGCTTTTAATACCCTGATTCTTGATTTGGCTCCTCCCGGGAGAAGTGGACAAATGGTGGGGTTAATGGGCATGGCGCCTCCATTTTCGTTGGCCACCGCTCCGATTTTAGGAGAGCATTTGCGTATAACAACGGCAGACAATTATATAGTTCTATTCCTGATCGCTTCGATCGCCGCATTGATTGCCCTATTACTCGCAATTATTTTTAAGGAGCCGATCAGAGGAAAAACTGTAGAGATCCAATCTGCACTTTTTTCCCGGAAGGTTTTGTACCCATCCCTGATCATTTTTTGTATGACATTCACACTGGGTGCTATTCTTACATTTTTGCCGCTGTTTGGAGAAGTTCGTAACATCCAGACAGTTGGTTACTTTTTTACGGTTTTTGCCCTGACCACTGTATTTTCACGTCCGGCTGCCGGCCGATTGTCAGATCATTTCGGCCGGCCGAAGATTTTTTTGCCGGCCCTGGTAATAGCTGCCGCTGCATTAATAATGATCGCAACAGCGGTAACAGAGCTGCAGCTTATTGCAAGTGCTTTTGTTCTCGGCATAGGCTTTGGTTCGGCTCACTCACCGGTCATGGCAATGGCAGCAGATCGTTTGCCCGTTATGGAAAGAGGAATTGGTATGGCTACCTTTACATCTGCTTTTGACCTCGGTATTGTAACAGGTTCCGTTACCCTCGGAATCCTGCTGATGTGGTTTGATTTTACCCTGCTCTTTATCCTTTGTGCTTCAATTATGCTAATACCAATATTAGGTAACTTGATAAAACATAAAATGAAAGCACTATTTTAAATAGATGGAGGGATTTTTGTTATGGCAGAAAACCTGGCCTATAAACTATTAAAAAATCACCTTTCTGAAGGTGATTTCAAAAGAGGTTCGGAAATCGGGATTTATATCGACCAGACCCTGACCCAGGATGCCACAGGTACAATGGTATATCTTCAGCTGGAGGCTCTGGGGATAGATAAAATTTCCACTGAATTATCAGTGAGCTATATTGATCATAATACTTTACAGAACGGGTTTGAAAATGCCGATGACCATCGCTACCTTCAGTCGGCTGCTGCTCATTTCGGGGTTTGGTTTTCCAGGCCCGGCAATGGAATTTGTCACCAGGTTCATTTAGAGCAATTCGGAATTCCGGGCAAAACTCTCCTTGGTTCTGACAGTCATACTCCGACTGCCGGTGGTCTCGGCATGCTTGGCATTGGAGCAGGCGGACTTGATGTTGCTGTTGCCATGGCCGGGGGCCCATTCTTTTTAACAGTACCCGAAGTGCTTGGTGTAAACTTAGCTGGTAATTTGCCTCCCTGGGTTGGAGCGAAAGATATTATTCTGGAATTGCTCCGCCAACTGACGGTAAAAGGCGGAGTAGGTAAAATAATTGAGTACTTCGGTTCCGGGCTGGAAAACCTTTCTGTTCCGGAACGGGCAACAATTGCCAACATGGGTGCGGAGCTGGGAGCAACATCATCCCTGTTTCCCAGTGATGAAATAACACGGAAATTTTTAATCAGGCAGGGTAGAGGTAAACATTGGAAACCCTTGGGAGCTGATCCGGAAGCTGTTTATGATACTCAAATAAACTTAGATCTCTCCGGTCTTGAGCCGATGGCCGCAGAGCCACACAGCCCCGATAAGGTTAGGGCGATCAGGGAGATTGGGCCTGTACCTGTGGATCAGGTCGCTGTGGGCAGCTGTACTAACGGTTCTTATCAAGACATTCGCCTTGTGGCGGAAATCTTGAAAGGCAAAGTAATCCACCCGCAGGTCAGCCTGGTTGTTTCGCCCGGTTCACGGCAGACTTTTATGGGCCTGGCCCGGGAAGGTGCTCTGGAAAGTTTACTGGCTTCCGGGGCCAGAATTCTTGAATCAGCCTGTGGACCATGTATTGGTATGGGCCAATCACCACCATCCGGAGGAGTTTCAGTGCGTACCTTTAACCGTAATTTTTCCGGTCGAAGCGGAACAGATGATGCCGGGGTTTACCTGACCGGCCCGGCTGCTGCTGCTGCAGCTTCCCTCAGCGGTCAACTTACTGATCCACGTCAGCTGGGCAGTTATCCAGGTATGACTGAAGATCCGGAGCCGGTTATTGACAACCGAATGTTAATCCCTCCACCGGTTAATGAGACAATACCGGCTATTACCCGTGGACCGAATATTAAACCTATACCCCTGAATGAAAAGATGCCGAAGCAAATCCGGTCCAAAGTTTTGCTGGTTGCAGGCGATAATATAACTACCGACCATATTATGCCCGGAGGTTCAAAAGTTCTTCCTTTACGGTCCAACATAGAAGCTATCAGTGAATTTGTATTTTCCAATCTGGATCCCGGTTTTTCTGAACGGGCTCGTAAATATGGCGGCGGCATTATTGTGGCCGGAGAAAACTACGGCCAGGGCTCAAGCAGGGAACATGCTGCACTGGTTCCAATGTTCCTGGGAGTCAAAGCAGTTCTGGCTAAATCTTTTGCCCGCATTCATTATGCCAACCTGGTTAATTTTGGTATTTTGCCTCTGACTTTTTGTGAGCCTTTTGATTACGACAAACTCTCTGTAGGCGATGAGTTGTCCATTTTAGACCTGCACAAACAGTTGGAAAATAATGAAGTAATAGTTGATTATCTTAACGGTAATTATAAAATTTCTGCCGTTCATCAATTATCGGAGCGGCAGTTGAATATTATCAGAGCGGGGGGGTTATTGAACTTTACGCGGTCACAGAAGTAAAAGAGTTTGATTTTAAATGACCAAACAGAATATTGTCGCTCCTGAAACTGCCACTGTCAGTTTGATCAGTTTAGCGAAATGCTATCGCAAAAGCACAGGCAAATGGAGGTTCGTGGCTGATTGAGACCGCAATATCTTTTATATTTTTATCGCCGGCAAAGCGCAATGCCTCTCCATACAGTTTAACCCGTGGTTGCTGGCCGGGCAGGGTAATTATTTCAACTTCAATGAATGCTGCCGGTCCGATTCCACAACCGATTGCTTTTAAAACTGCTTCCTTGGCAGCAAAGCGTGCAGCCAGGCTTGATATGGGTGAACCTATTCTTGTAAAATTTTCTTTTTCCAGGTCGGAGAAAATCCTGCTTAAAAATTTATCCGGATATTTTAGATAAATTTTCTCGATTCGATCAATTGATACGAGATCAACTCCGGTGCCGATAATCAAATATATGCACCACCATATTGCGAACTCTATTTTTATCATTATAGCATCTATGATCTATTATAACCTCTTCAGACCCCCGATTTTAAAATTTATTCAATAAAACCGGTATGAGTTATCTTAGAAAATTCAACCAAAATCTTGTTTTTTAATAAATAATGTGGTAAAGTTTAGACGATATAACGCTCTGTTTGTCAGGGTAATTTTGGGGGGTAGTACGTTAATGCAAGGTAAGGTTAAATGGTTTAACCCTGAAAAAGGGTACGGCTTCATTGAAGTTGAGGAGGGCAATGATGTTTTTGTGCATTACTCAGAAATAAAGGAGGAAGGGTTCAAAACATTAGAAGAAGGCCAGGAGGTTGAATTCGAAATTGTCGAAGGAAACCGTGGTCCTCAAGCCGCAAATGTAGTTAAGTTATAGATTATTGTTTTATAAATCGGTAAAAATGAAGGATTGATATTATGGCCGGCGCCAATACGTCGGCTTTTTGTTTTTAAAATGCTTAAAAGCCATTGACAGCAGGAGGAACAGGTGTTATTCTTTTTTTTGGGCAATACCCGAGTTGTTTAGTCGGGATTAATTGGGGAGTTGCAGAAAAAAATGAGACTTTCAGCAAGAGCAGAATACGGGGTACGGGCAATGGCTGTTCTGGCCATATATTATCAAAGTGGCCCTTTACCCCTGCGTGAAATAGCTGAGCAGGAAAAAATATCTCTTAAATTTTTGGAACAAATATTTCCCGCTCTGAGGCGATCGGGGCTTGTTAACAGTGTTCGCGGATCCCGGGGCGGCTATATGCTTTCTCGCTCGCCGGATATTATTAATGTCGGTGATATTGTACGGGCCGTTGAAGGGCCGATAACCCCGGTAAATTGCCTTTCGGAAAGCGATAGTAAAAACTGCTGTCATCGTAAAGGAGATTGCCTTACCAGGCAGGTATGGGAAAAACTCAGAGATCGCATCAACGATGTGCTTGATGAAGTTTTTCTCAATGAACTGGTTGATTTCAATCCGGCTAAGGTATTAACAAGACGGGAGGAATAGATAGTGAAACAGCGGCTGGTATATATGGATCATGGAGCAACAACTCCGGTAAGGGAAGAAGTTCTGGAAGCAATAATGCCATATTTTAAAGAGCATTACGGCAATCCATCCAGTTTGCATGCCCGGGGAAGAGAAGTCCGTCACGCGGTTGATCTGGCGCGTGAAACAACAGCGAAAATTTTAGGTGCAGATACGGAGGAGATTTTTTTTACTTCAGGCGGGACTGAATCAAATAATATTGCCCTGCGTGGAGCAGCAAAAAAACGTGCTGCCGCAGGTCATATAATTACTTCAAGCATTGAGCATCATGCAGTGCTCGATGTCTGCAAGGATCTTGAAAAAGAAGGTCACAGGGTCACCTACCTGCCTGTTGATCACTATGGATCTGTTGATCCATCGGCAGTGGAAGCTGCTATCACGCCCGATACGTTTATCATATCAATCATGGCGGCGAACAATGAAATAGGAACATTGCAGCCAGTTGACCAAATTTCCGCCATTGCCAGGAAGCATAACATCTTGTTTCATACCGATGCAGTTCAGGTTGTCGGTCAATTACCGCTTAATGTAAAGAATTTGAATGTTGATTTATTATCGCTGTCCGCGCATAAATTTAACGGACCAAAAGGTATAGGTGTACTTTACAAACGTCAAGGAGTTCGCATTGATCCTCTTTATCGTGGAGGCGGTCAGGAACGCAAATTGAGACCCGGTACTGAAAATGTCCCGGGAATCATCGGTCTCAGCAGAGCTCTCGAGCTTTCAGTCAATGAAATTACGCAAAAAAAACAGCACCTTTCAAGCCTGCGGGACCGACTTATCGCAGGTCTCTTAAAGATAGAAGATGTCATTTTAAATGGCCATCCCGAACTGCGTTTGCCCGGGAATGTCAATGTGAGTTTTAAATATATAGAAGGTGAATCAATACTTTTAAGTCTCGACCTGCAGGGAATTGCCGCATCCAGTGGTTCGGCTTGTTCATCGGGTTCGCTTGAACCTTCCCATGTTCTATCGGCAATTGGACTGGATCATCAAACTTCACACGGTTCTATTCGCCTAAGCCTCGGTAGGGGTAATGATGAAGAAGATGTTGATTATGTTTTAGAAAAAATACCCCAAATTGTGGGTAAGCTACGCCAAATCTCCCCAATTCGCAGATCCAGGTAGCAGAGAGGAGAGCTATATGTACAATGATAAAGTAATTGATCATTTTAGTAATCCCCGCAATGTCGGCGAACTTGTTGATGCCGATGGTGTAGGGGAAACCGGCAGCTTTAAATGTGGTGATACCATGACACTTTATATCAAGGTCAGAGCTGGCCGGATTGAAGATGTAAAGTTTCAAACTTATGGCTGTGGTGCAGCTATTGCCAGCAGCAGTATGCTTACGGAAATGGTTAAGGGCAAAACTCTTGACGAAGCTTTACTGATTACCAATCAGGACGTAGCCAACGAATTGGGCGGTTTGCCTCCATTAAAATTGCATTGTTCAAACCTTGCAGCGGATGCCCTGCACAATGCAATCGAGGACTATCGGAAAAAACAGGAGTCGAGCCGGGCTGGCTAAATGCATCGGGTCGGGTGAATTAAAAGGAGTAACTTGACAAAACCCCCGGAGGAATGTTATTTTTTATTTAGCCTTTAGCACTCTAAAGCATAGAGTGCTAAAGGATTGGAGCGGGGGATGCATTATGGCAGAATTACTTAGTGATAGAAAACAACAAATCCTTCGAGCGGTTGTCGTCAATTATATTAAAACGGCAGAACCTGTAGGATCACGTACAGTTGCCCGTTCTTACAAAATGGGATTAAGTTCAGCCACTATTCGAAATGAAATGGCTGATCTGGAAGATCTAGGATACCTGGTGCAACCCCATACCTCAGCCGGAAGGATTCCTTCTCAACTTGGTTATCGTTATTATGTTGATAAACTGATGGATTTGGATGAGCTAAGCGAAGACGATGAACTGGCGATCAGCAGTTCTCTAAGTACCGCAAAAATGCGTGAAATTGAGCAGATTATTAACAACTCGGCCCGTGTTTTGTCCTCAGCTACCAATCAAACATCACTAATTATGGGGCCGCAGTTCAGGAAAAGCGCTTTTCACCAGCTGCGTATTTTACCTCTGGATGAAAAACGCGGGCTGGTTGTATTGATTACCGATACCGGTTTTATCAAAAACAAAGTTATTGATATGCAACAGCAATTAAGCCAGGCTGAATTGCATCAGGTAGTTTCCTATCTGAATCAAAAACTGTATGGGCTGACTATAGACCAGGTTACAACCTCCCTGATAAATGAATTGAAACGAGATCTTTTTAAGCGCCTGGAAATTCTTGAGCAGGCTTTTATTCTGCTCGAAGAGAGTCTGAAAGAGGAAAAACAGATCCGTGTTTTTTTAGGTGGGACGACAAATATTCTCAATCAACCGGAATTTAAGGATGTTAATAAAATCCGCAGGATGCTGAACCTGTTTGAACAGGAACCACTCTTGTTTAAAATATTAGAGGACACTTCAAGCGAAGATAATATCATTGTCAGTATTGGAGCAGAAAATGAGTATGAAGATATCCAGGAGTGCACACTGATTACCGGTACTTATAAGATTCATGAAAAAACTCTTGGGACGGTTGGAGTCCTCGGCCCAACCAGGATGGACTACAGTCGTGTAATCAGTGTAATGCGCCGCCTGGTTGACTATCTGAACCAGAGTCTGAGCTCTTGATAGAATGAATCAATTAATAATATAGTGAGCAGGTGAGATTATTTATGGCCGGTAAAAAGAGAAAGAAAGAAGAGGCGGCTGGCAAGAAAGAAGAACAAACCACAGAAACTGAAGCAGTAATGGAAGAAGAAGCTTTAGAACCGGAAGAACTCACCGATCTTGAAAAGGCCAGGCAAGATTGGGAGCAGGAAAAAGAAGAATTGTTAAATAAACTCAAACGCAAACAGGCTGATATTGACAATCTGCGGCGAATCAGCAAGTTGGAACAGGCCGAAGCCAGGGAATACGCTCTGCATCAATTTCTGTGCCGTCTTCTACCGGTATTGGATAACCTGGAGCGAGCCCTCGAATCTGCCCTTACTGATGAAGAAGTCCCTGACAGTTATAATGAGGGGTTGAAAATGATTCACAAGCAGCTGATCCAAATACTCGAACAAGAAGGAGTCACTGAAATTGAAGCAGCCGGTTGTCCCTTTGATCCGAACTGCCATCATGCCGTGATCCAGGAAGATGATAAGGGCAGTAAACCCGGAACTGTTTTGGAGGAATTACAGAAGGGATACCGTCACCACAAACGGATTCTTCGCCCTTCGATGGTGAAAGTTTGTAAGGAATAACAGTCTATAGAATTAAACAACCAATTTTTTAAGTTTGAATCAAACATTCAGTGCCGGGTAACGGCTTATAAAAAAACAACATATGAATTAATGATGAGCTAGGAGGAAATGAAATGGCTAAAGTAGTAGGTATTGATTTAGGAACAACCAATTCGGTAGTAGCAGCATTAATAGGCAGTGAGCCTGAAATTATTGCTAATGCCGAGGGCAGCAGGCTTACTCCCTCTGTGGTTGCTTTTACCAAGGATGGAGAACGCCTGGTCGGGCAGGTGGCGAAGCGCCAATCAATTACCAATCCTGATCGCACTATAACATCGATTAAGCGCGAAATGGGAACAGAGCATAAGGAAAAAATCAGTGACAAGGAATATACTCCGCAGGAAATCTCTGCTATGATCCTGCAGAAGCTTAAAACTGATGCAGAAAGTTATCTCGGTGATAAAATTACGCAGGCGGTAATTACCGTACCTGCTTACTTTACCGACAGCCAGCGCCAGGCAACCAAAGATGCCGGAACTATTGCAGGCCTTGAAGTGCTGCGAATTATCAATGAGCCTACCGCAGCAGCCCTTGCGTACGGATTGGACAAAAAAGGCGAACACAAAATACTGGTTTTTGATCTTGGTGGAGGAACCTTTGATGTTTCAGTCCTTGAGCTGGGCGATGATGTGGTTGAAGTAAAAGCTACCAGTGGCAATAACCGGCTCGGCGGGGATGACTTCGATCAAAGGGTTGTCGACTATGTTGCTGAAGAATTTAAGAAAGATCAGGGTATTGAGCTGCGCGATGACCGTATGGCTCTGCAAAGACTGAGCGAAGCAGCCGAAAAAGCAAAGGTTGAGCTTTCATCGGTGACTTCTACAGATATCAACCTGCCCTTTATTACAGCCACACAGGATGGCCCTAAACACCTTAATGTTTCTCTGACCAGGGCTAAATTCAATGAACTGACCGCTGATCTTGTAGAGAAAACCATGGGCCCGACCAAGCAGGCCCTTTCCGATGCAGGTTTAAAATCTGATGATATCGATCGGATTATATTAGTAGGTGGCTCAACCCGAATCCCGGCTGTACAGGAAGCGATTCGCAAGCTATTAGGTCAGGAACCGCACAAGGGTGTTAATCCAGACGAGGTTGTAGCACTCGGGGCGGCCTACCAGGCAGCAGTGCTGGGCGGTGAAGCAAAGGATGTTTTGCTTCTCGATGTTACACCGCTTTCATTGGGAATTGAAACCCTGGGCGGAGTGTACACCAAAATTATAGAACGCAACACTACAATCCCGACTGAGAAAAAACAAATTTTTTCGACTGCAGCAGATAACCAGACCAGCGTCGATATTCATGTGCTGCAGGGAGAAAGAGCTATGGCAGCCGATAACAAAACAATGGGTAGATTTATGCTTGATGGTATCCCTCCTGCTCCGCGTGGAGTGCCGCAAATTGAAGTAAGCTTTAACATTGATGCAAACGGTATTGTTAATGTATCGGCCAAAGACCTTGCCACCAACCGGGAACAAAACATTACTATTACTGCTTCCAGTGGTTTAGAAAAAGAAAAGATCGATGAAATGGTTAACGATGCGGAGAAACATGCCGAAGAAGACCGTAAACGCAAGGAAATGGCTGAAGCCCGCAACCAGGCAGACAGTCTGGCCTATAGCGCGGAAAAATCACTGAAAGAACTGGGTGATAAGGTAGAAGCTGATAAAGCTGAAGAAATAAAAAAGGCAGTAGAAGAGCTGCGTGCGGCTGCCAAAGGTGAAGACCTGGAGCGGATTAAAGAAGCCACCGAAAAAATGAATACCTTTATGCATGATCTTTCAGCTAAGCTTTATGAGCAGGCCAAAGCCCAGGAAGGTGAAGCGGCAGGCGATGACCCAGGCCAGGGCGATGCTGCGTCAGATTCTGATAATGTGGTTGATGCTGATTTCGATGTGCAGGACGAAGAAGATGAAGTCAAAGAAGAAGAAAAAAAAGAAGATAAAAATGACAGTTAGCAGCTGCTTTTTAATCTGCTGCCCTAAAATGTTTTGGTGAGGATGATTTTTAAATATGAGCAAGCGAGATTATTATGAAACGCTGGGCATAGAGCGCAGCGCTTCAGCAGAAGAGATAAAGAAAGCATACCGGCGCCTGGCTAAACAATATCACCCTGACTTTAATAAAGATGATAATGATACTGAAAAAAAGTTCAGGGAAATTAAAGAAGCTTATGATATTTTAAGCGATCCCCAAAAGCGGGAGCAGTATGACCGTTTTGGCCATCAGGCTGGTTTCTCAGGTGGTGCCGGTGGTTTTGAGGGTTTCGGGGGCGGTGGTTTTGGGTTTGGTGGTATCGATGATATATTTGAACAGTTTTTTGGTGGTATGAGCGGTAGACGCCGTCCGCGAGGTCCCGAGCAGGGCAACCATTTACGTTATGATCTGGATATTACCCTGGAAGATGCTTATAGTGGTGTCGAAAAAGTAATTAATATTCCCCGTACTGAGACTTGCTCTGAATGCCATGGAAGCAGGGCCAAAGCCGGAACGAGCCCTGAAACCTGTACTTCATGTGGTGGTACCGGGCAGCAGCAGGTTATGCGTAATACATTGATCGGACGCATTATGAGCACTCAACCATGTGTGGCCTGCCGGGGTGAAGGCACGACCGTTAAAGAACCATGCCCTGAGTGTTCCGGACAGGGGCGGGTTGTCAAAGAAAGAAAAATCGAGGTTAAAATACCATCAGGTATTGAAGATGGTTCACAGCTGCGTGTAAGCGGCGGTGGAGAAGCAGGTTTGCGCGGAGGACCGCCGGGTGATCTCTATGTTGTAATCAGTGTCAGGCCGCATAAACGGTTTAAGAGACACGGTAATGATCTTGCCCTGGAGATCCCTATCAGCATAAGCCAGGCCGCTCTGGGTGTTGAAATGGAAGTGCCAACCATGGAAGGCAAAGCCAGTCTGAGAATTCCCGAGGGTACTCAACATGGCGCCACCTTCCGCCTAAAAGGTTTTGGCATGCCTCACCTGCGCGGTTCCGGAAAAGGTGACCTGCGGGTAAAAGTAAAACTGGTTGTTCCCAAGCGTTTGAATTCCCGCCAAAAAGAGTTATTAGCTGAATTTGCCCACTTAAGCGGTGAAGAAGTCGGTCTGGAAAATAAAGGTATTATTGATCGGGTCAAGGATGCGTTCAGTAGTGGGTAGTCCGGAACCGGTATGGAGGTGCTGATGCACTATTTCTTTATCGAAGGAGAAACTTTATCAGTTGGAAATGAAGTAGCACTTGCCTTAGAAGACCTAAACCATGCTTATCGTGTACTGCGTCTGAAAACTGGAGATATTATAACTATAGCCGATGGGCTGGGCCGGGCCTGGATTGGAAAGATTGTCTTTTCATCTCCGGAAAAAGTGATGATTTACTTAAACCGGGAACTGCCGTCTTCAGAATCTTTTTTGAAAATTACTCTTTTCCAATCCCTGGTCAAGGGCGATAAAATGGATTTAATTGTGCGTCAGGCGGTAGAACTCGGTGTTAGCAGAATTGTGCCCGTTATTAGCGGTCGCACGATTCCGCATTATAGTGGCCGGCAGGATGAAAAGAGAATTTTACGTTGGAGGAGCATAATTCGCTCTGCAGCAGCCCAATGCCGCAGAGCTTATTTAACTGAAATTGAGCCGACCAGCAAATTGGATTCTGTTTTACCGCGGCTTGAAAGTTGTAAGACTCTGGTGCCCTGGGAAGATGAAAAAAATTTCCCCATAAGCCGAATATTAAAGCAGCCCTGCCCAGAAGAGAGGGCTGTTTCCTTGTTTATAGGTCCCGAGGGAGGTTTTGACAGGCCTGAAATAGAAGCCTTAGTCAAGGCGGGTGCTGTTTCAGTTCATCTTGGCCCGCGAATTTTGCGCAGTGAAACTGCTGCTGCTGCGGTAATAACCATGGTTCAGGCGGCCTGGGGAGATCTCGCCTGGGAAGGTGATTGTAATTGAAGAAAAAGGCTGCCTTTTTCACTCTTGGCTGCAAAGTTAATTTTTGTGAGACTGAATCATTACAGGTGCTTTTTGAAAACGCCGGTTACCGGATTACCAATTTTGAAGATCCGGCAGATATTTACGTGATTAATACCTGTACTGTTACCGGTTATAGTGATCATAAGTCTCGAAAAGCAATTCGGCGGGCCCGCAGGCTTTCACCGGATGCAATAATTGTTGTAACCGGATGTTATGCCCAGGGAGCACCGGATCAGATCAAATTAATGGAACAGGCAGACCTGATTATTGGCAATCAAGAGAGAGAAAAGCTGCCCGAAATAGTTGAATCTTTACAGCTGGGCACAGTTCTCGATCTTGTTCGCACTCACCGGAATGACAGAGGTTTTGAAATGCTGCCTGCTGCAGGACGCAGGGGCCGCACAAGGGGATTCCTTAAGGTACAGGAAGGATGCAACCAGCAATGCAGTTACTGCATTGTACCAAGAGTAAGGGGGCCCCTGCGCAGCCTGCCCCCGGAAGAAGCTCTTCGAAGAACACAAATTCTGGTTGAATCAGGATGCAGGGAGGTTGTGCTGACAGGAGTCCACCTTGGTCTATACGGTTCGGACCTGCAGCAAGTAACCCTGGCAGGTCTGCTAAAAGAAATGGTAAAAATACCGGACCTTTTACGCCTGCGTTTGAGTTCACTCGAACCTTCCGATATTACTGCCGAACTGGTTGAAGAGATAATCGAATCAGAAACCATCTGTCCTCACCTGCATATTCCTCTGCAAAGCGGAGATGGTGAAATTTTAAGGTTGATGAATCGACCCTATGAACCCGTTGAGTATTTGTACCTGGCAAAATGGTTAAAGCAGGAGATTCCCGGATTATCTCTAAGCACCGACATAATAGTTGGTTTCCCCGGTGAGACTGAAGAACATCACAGACGCAGCATGAAACTGATTAGGGATATAGGTTTTAGCAGACTGCACGTTTTTAAATACTCCTCCAGGCCTGGTACCGGGGCGGCTGAATTAAACGGGCAATTGCCCAATAAAGTTAAAGAATCCCGCAGCAGGGAGATGATTAAACTTGGCGAAAAGTTGGCTTCTGCTTACAGGAAAAGGTTTATCGGCAGTATTCAACCTGTTCTTATTGAAAAGATAGTCCCTTTTAATTATGGAGAAGGTTTTACACCCCATTACCTGAGAGTGAGAATCGATTCTGAAATAAAAGGTCTTCACTGGCGGGGGAAAATAATTAATGCCCGACTTGATCGTGACGAGGACTCCTGTATGGGAGCGATCCCTGTAAAAAAGAGAAGGTCTGAAAAATAAGACCGGCCTTTGCCTTATTCCATTATGATTTGTTTATCTTAGCTCTTCAATTAATTTAACCAGGCCCTGCAGGCTGCCGCGGTAGTCGCAGGCAGGTTCATCTCCCCCGCGATGCAGGATATAATCTTCGACCAGGAATGTGGCCATACCGGCTTTAGAAGCGCTTAGATCTTCCAAAGTATCGTTTCCAGCCATCAGGCATCGTTCCGGTGAGCACTTAATTTTATCGGCAATTTCCAGGTAATACTCTTTTTTAGGTTTGCAAAAGTGCATATTTTCCATGGAAGTAACCAGCTCAAAATCTTTTTCAGAGAGGCCGCTCCAGGAAAGCCGCTGTAAGACTGCTGTAGCAGGAAAAACTGGATTGGTCGCCAGGATCAGGGCCAGGTTTTTCTCCTTTGCCGACTCGATTAATGCCCGTGCATAAGGATGCCCTTTTGCCCAACGGCTTAGAGACGAAAAGTCATGCCGGTAATAATCATCGATGATATTATTGATCTGCGCACGATCATATCCTATTCGCCGGCAAAAATCCTCGTAAAAGACAGTTTCGTTTTTCTTTGCAGGATCACTATTTTCGATCATAACTGCAGTTGATCCGAAAAGGTGTGTCACGAAATCATCCCGGCAGATGAAGTCAACAAATTTTCCGGAAAGATCGTCGATATATGACAATGTAAAATTATCGGTATCGAGATCGATCAGAGTTCCATCCAAATCGATCAGTAATGCGTCGTAACTAATTGTTTTTTTGCCAATCATTCTTTTTCTTTTCCGGCCTCTTCTTCCGGTAATTGTATAAGTTCTTCGTCATATATTTCATCATTGGCTTCACTAATTATTTTCTGGATATCATTTAATAAAGTTGATACTTTATATTCAGCGTCTAAGAGGCGTTTGATTAAAAAATTCATATTGATAACTTCATATAAATTTTCAAGTTTTTTCTTCTCATCAGCTGACAGTTCAGTGCCGGATAGCTGCTGTTTATACATCTTCACTTGTTCTGCGCGAAAATCAAGCAGCATTTTTTTCCCTGTTTCATCGTTTTTCAGAGCAGCCTGCGCTTCTTTCATTTCTTTAAACTGAGGTGATTCACGCAATGCTTTGGCCAGATTGTGTGCAATGTCGTACGGGTTCATAGATAAAAACACTCCGTTCTATTTAGTTATAATATATTATAAAGCCATAAGTGTGTTTAATGCAATACTTATCGAATAAAATAGCTATATTGGTCAATTATATTTTCGGATTAGGCCATTATAGGCTAACTTCATGATCTGTTCTGTTGCATATTTTAGGTTTTCTGCATCAATAATTGAGTCGAACTTAGCACACTCAGGTCGGGAATCATTGTAAAACAGATCGTAATAATCAGAGCATAAGATCTTTGAAACGTTGTAGTAATCTCCATTTTCGAGCATTCTCATTAAATGGTCTGTTTTTTTGTCACCTAAACGCTTTCTTAATGATGAAAGAGCATGCTTGAACTGCTCGAGCAGCTCCTCTGATATCGAGACGGGAATATATGTGCTGACAATTCGCTGGACTCTGGTTTCCATAGAGGCTGTAAGGAGGATCTGGTAACCTTTTTCCATGGCTTCAGCCAGGAAGGGAGGAAGGTAGATGTTACCGATACGACGGCCTTCACCTTCAATAAAAAGATAGGGCTGTTCTTTATGACGATCTAACTGTTGCAGCAGGAGTGCATCAAAATCTTTTTGAGAGCGATTATTAGTTAAGCCAATAGTGCCAAACACCGAGCCGCGGTGGTTGGCAAGCCCTTCAAGATCGATCACCGGAATGCCTTTTTGATCTAAATCCTGAAGAATGGCGGTTTTACCGACACCTGTTAACCCGTGGATTACATAAAGTTTGCATTGAAGCTTGTAATCGACAAGACGTTCGATTACATAACTGCGGTATGCTTTATAGCCTTTTTTCAGACGCAGGGTTTGAATGCCGGCAAGCCCTAAGATATGATAGAGACTCAGACTGCGCATGCCGCCCCTGCTGCAATAGAGCAGGGGTTTATTACAGGTGCAAATTCGAACTATCTTATCGACCAGAGCTGAAAGCTTTGGCGCCACCATGTTCAGGGCCGCCATCCGGGCCTCGATTTCACCCAGCTGGTGGTATATAATGCCCAACTGGTGATGCTCCCGATCTTCAAATAGGGGCACATTTATGGCTCCGGGTATCGATGCTTCAGCATATTCAGCCGGTGTTCGCACATCAATGAATATTAAATCTGAACGCTTCAGCGCTTCCCTAATCTCAATTTCCAAATTGCCCACACTCCCTTAAATCACATTTAATTATAAACTATCGATCGATCTGTGTAAAAATTTAATCCTTTAAAAGGTAATAGAGCTTCCTTTAGCGAAGTACAATTATCAATACAGCCAATTATCGGGTTTGCTCGCTTCTCAATGGAAATTGGCTGTGTTATAATACCGGTCAGGAGGAATTTGCATGTCTGCTGATTGTATTTTTTGTAAGATCATAAAACGGGAGCTTGATGCAGATATAGTATATGAAGATGAGACAGCCGTTGCTTTTAAAGATATTAATCCGGCTGCTCCCGTTCATATTCTGGTAGTACCACGAAAGCATATACCAACTCTGCTCGATATCGAAAAGGAAGATGAAGCTCTGATTGGTTACATGCATTCGGTAGCGAATGAAGTTGCCAGGGCTTTTAAGCTGGACAAGAAAGGATATCGGGTAGTTATCAACTGTGGTGCAGATGCAGGTCAGATCGTTTTTCACCTTCACCTCCACCTCCTGGGAGGAAGACCTTTGTTGCAAACCATAGCGAAAGGCAGGGGTGTTTAGATTTATTGAACAACTGCCTCAGGCATTGGTTCTAAGGAGAGGGGGGAAGAATTATGGCAGAAGTTAAAATAGGCAAGAATGAGACCCTGGATAAGGCTCTTAAAAGGTTTAAAAAACAATGTGCCCGTGCGGGTGTATTATCCGAAGCGCGCCGGCGTGAGCATTACGAGAAACCAAGCGTACGCCGCAAAAAGAAAGCTGAGGCTGCACGCAAAAGGCGCCGTTAAGCTTTATACGGGGGGTGCGCTGCTTATGTCCGAGAATAAAATGGCCGAAAAGCTTTTTATGGATCAGAAAGAAGCGATGAAGTCAAAAAACCGTTTTTACCTTTCGGTAATTCGCATGTTGCGAGCGGAGCTGCAAAACGCTGAAATTGCAAAAAACGCTCCTCTTAATGATCAGGAAGAGTTGGCAATACTTGCCCGTGAAGTTAAAAGAAGAAAAGAGGCTTTAGGCGATTATGTAAGGTCCGGCCGTCAGGATCTTGTTACCGACCTGAAACGGGAAATAGAAATTCTGAGTAAATATCTTCCTGAACAGCTATCCGAAGATATGCTGGTCCGGATGGTTAAAGAAGCAATCATCGAGAGCGGTGCTAATTCAAAGCAGGAGATGGGAAAAGTTATGAGCCTGCTTATGCCCCGTGTTAAAGGTAAAGCCGATGGTAGCTTAGTCCGGGAATTAGTCGATAAAAATCTTCAATAAAAGTCCGGCCTGTACGGCTGGGCTTTAATTTAAGGAGATAATGATTTTGTCTAATAATAAAAGGCTCTTAATATGGATGATCTGTATCTTAACCGGATTGCTTATTAATATAACTTTTGCAGGCGGAACAACTGTAAATCAGACTATTTCTGTAATCGAAATTTCAGGAACAATAGATCCTGGCACAAAAAGTTATGTTGAATATGCTTTTCAGGAAGCGAGACTAATAAATGCCACAGCAGTAATTATCGATTTTGATACCCCGGGTGGATTTATAAGCTCCGCCGAGGCGATCAGGCGCCTGATGGATAATTATGACAGGCCGATCTATGCATTTATTAATCCTAATGCTATTTCAGCCGGCGCATTCCTGGCCCTGGCTGCAGATGAAATCTATATGACTCCTGGAAGTACGATCGGCGCTGCAGAACCAAGGCTGCTTGGTTTGGGTGAAGTTGATGAGAAAGAGCTTTCGTTCTGGGAAGCAGAAATGGCCGGAATGGCTGAACGAAGAGGCAGAGATCCCCTTATAGCATCGGCAATGGTTCGTCGGGAAATTGCTATAAACGGGTTGGTTGAAGAAGGGGTGTTACTTACCCTTACAGCAAACAGAGCTATTGAAGTTGGATTCAGTGAAGGTACCGTAGCCAATCGTGGGGAACTTCTGCAGGCAGTTGGTATGGCCGGAGCAGAGCTGCATCTGATAGAACCAAGGATAACTGATACCCTTGTAAGTTGGACCACCAATCCTGTAATTGGGACATTACTGCTGATGATTGGCATTGGCGGATTAGTTCTCGAGGTTATATCAGCCGGTTTCGGTGCAGCGGGGATCCTTAGTATGGCTGCATTTGCCCTCTACTTTGGCGGCAATATTGCTGCCGGAATGGCGGAATACTGGGTTTTGATTCTTTTTGTTTTCGGGATCGCCCTGATGTTGGTGGAAGCATTTATGCCCGGTTTCGGAATTTTTGGTGTTGCCGGGCTTATATCTACACTGGCATCAATTATTCTGGCGGCAGCTTCGGTTCAAACCGGGATGGTCATGCTGATCATCGCTGTGGTGTTGTCTGCTGTCTTTTCTGTGCTCGCTTTTCGATATTTTTCCCGAAGGGGAATGCTGCGCCACATTATCCTTTCAGAAGCAGAAACTGCTGATTTAGGTTATGTTGCTCCTCTTGATCAAAAAAATCTAACCGGTATGGAAGGGATTGCAGTGACCTCTTTACGCCCTTCCGGAACGGCAATAATTGACGGACGTCGGATTGATGTAGTTACCGGTGGTGATTTTATTCCGGTTGGCGAAAAAGTTATAGTTGAAAGGGTTGAAGGTGTGCGGGTAATTGTGCGTCGTCATGAACCAAATGAAAAAAATAAGGGGGATTTTTAATGGCTGAGCTTATTATTCCATTGCTATTTGTTGCCTTAATTATTATTGTTGTTGTGGTTATTTTTAGCTTTATTCCGCTGGGCCTGTGGATTTCAGCTCTTGCCGCACGGGTTCCAGTAGGGATTTTTGCCTTGATTGGGATGCGCCTGAGGCGGGTTATTCCGTCAAAAATTGTTAATCCGCTTATCAAAGCGACTAAAGCAGGCCTTGATTTAAATGTCAATAAGCTTGAAGGTCATTTTCTGGCCGGGGGTAATGTTGATCGCGTAGTCAATGCTTTGATTGCAGCACAACGTGCGGAGATACCACTGCTTTTTGAACGTGCTGCGGCAATAGATCTGGCCGGCCGTGATGTCTTGCAGGCTGTGCAGATGAGCGTTAACCCCAAGGTAATCGAAACCCCGGTTGTAGCGGCCGTGGCAAAGGATGGAATTGAAGTTAAAGCCCGGGCCAAAGTTACGGTAAGGGCTAATATAGACCGCCTTGTGGGAGGTGCTGGTGAAGAGACAATTATCGCCAGGGTCGGAGAAGGGATTGTAACCACGATTGGTTCTTCTGATAATCATAAAGTGGTTCTCGAGAATCCCGATCGAATTTCGAATACCGTTTTGAACAAGGGACTCGATTCAGGTACTGCTTACGAAATATTATCGATAGATGTTGCCGATGTCGATGTCGGTAAAAACATTGGTGCCCAGCTGCAAACAGATCAGGCTGAAGCAGACAAACGTATTGCCCAGGCGAAAGCTGAAGAACGGCGTGCCATGGCTGTCGCCCGTGAACAGGAGATGGTCGCTTCTGTCCAGGAGATGCGAGCGAAAGTAACTGAAGCTGAAGCGGAAGTGCCCAAGGCTTTGGCCCAGGCGCTGCGCGAGGGCAATCTCGGTGTAATGGATTATTACCAGCTGAAGAATGTTATGGCTGACACTGACATGCGCCAGAATATCAGTAAATTGGGACATGAAAGCCAACAGGAAGATGATAGAAAATAAGTAGGAGGCTTTCTCATTATGGAAGGTATTATTACTCTAATTATTATTATCATTGCCTTCAACATTTTTAACGCCTTGATTAAAGCGGTCAGGGGAAGTCAGAAGGCTCCTCAAAAAAAAGCCTTTGTTGTTCCTCAACAGCTCCCGCCGCATGAAAAAGGCCAGCTGTTGAATGAAGATGAGGTTCGCTTCCGATTAAAAAAGAAAGAAAAAGGATCCTATTTTTATGATGACGAAGGAAATGATGTCCAGGAGGCTGAAAGTGCGGGGGAAAGAGATAAATGGCTTTCACCGGAGCCTGTGAATAGAGAGGCTGCCACTCAAACGCCTGTTTCCGTGGGACTTCAAAAGGTGTTAACCCGTAGGGATCCTCTCTTGGCGGCTTTTATATTCCATGAAATTCTTGAACCCCCACCAACGCTGCGTCGGAAACGCTAAGAAGCTGGCTTTTCTTGAATAGAAGCAGAAATTGGATTATAATGCTTGCTAATGAGTTAACATAAGATCATTTTTTAGTTAAAGAAGGGAGCTTAACGCTTATTGGCAGAAAATAATACAGGCCGGACCATAATGCTGGCCGGGGCAGATGAATCGGTTCAACTGTTGGGCAAAAACGACGAACATTTCAGCCTTATTGAAGATAATTTTGCCGTCCGTCTGATTCCAAAAGGGCATGAGTTAAGTATAGATGGTGAGCCCGGAGATGTTGAAGCCATATATATCATGTTCCAGGAGCTGCTCACCCACATTCGCAAAGGCTACCATTTAACCGACCGTGAATTTGAATATGCTTTGAAATTGACCAGACAGGGTGAGGTGGCGATGATTAGATCGCTTTTCAGCGATTTGGTATTAGTTACCCACCGCGGCAAGCAGATCCGCCCGAAAACTATTGGTCAAAAACGTTATCTTGAAGCTATACGCTGTTATGATATTGTTCTCTCAATCGGACCCGCCGGTACGGGAAAAACTTACCTGGCCCTGGCCATGGCAGTTGATGCCCTCAAAAATAAGAGGGTACAGCGTTTAATTCTTACCCGTCCTGCAGTTGAAGCAGGAGAACATCTCGGTTTTTTGCCGGGAGATTTTCAGGAGAAGGTGGATCCTTACCTGCGGCCAATTTACGACGGGTTGTATGATCTGCTTGGAGTTGACCTGTTCCAGAAATATCGTGAAAAAGGGATTATCGAAATTGCACCCCTGGCTTACATGCGGGGGCGGACTCTTGATGATTCTTTTGTGATTCTTGATGAGGGTCAGAATGCTACTTCTGAGCAGATGAAAATGTTCTTAACCCGTCTCGGTTTTGGTTCAAAAGCAGTAATAACCGGAGATATTACTCAGATCGACCTCCCAAGGGGACGTTATTCGGGTCTGGAAGAGGCACCTCGTATTTTATTTGGTATTGAAGGCATAGCTCTGGTTTACCTGACTGAAAAAGATGTCGTAAGGCACCCGCTTGTCCAATGCATTATAAAAGCTTACGAAACATACGAGGGTGCGAGAGAAAGGGATAAAGATGAAGAAAAAAATAATTCCCGGTGATCTTTTTAGCCGGTCAATCGCCTTCAAGGACAACAAAAAATTACAAAAGCTCCTGCTGGTTATTGCCCTCTTCGTGACGATATATGGCTTGCTGGTTATTGTCAGCATGCCGGCTCGCTACGATCTTACTGTAGGCAGGCCGAGCCCCAGGACGATCTATGCTCCCAGAGATGCTATCGACGAATATAGCACGGAAAGGCTGAGGGAGCAGGCTGCTGGAGCTGTTGCCGAGGTTTATGATTATGAGCCGCTAGTTTTGGATAGGGCATTAATAAGAGTGGGCATTTTTTTTGACAGTGTTAAGCAAATAAAAGAGAACCCGGATCTCGAAACCGGGGAGAAAGTGGATTTGCTTCAGGAACTTATTTATGAAGATCTGCCGGATTCCACAGTTTCCTCTTTGCTATCCGACAATGAAATTTTAATAGGTCTGCATGAACGCCTTAATAATACATTAAGTGAAATTTTAGAGCAGGGTGTAAAAGAAAATGAAACGGAATTGGCCAGGCGCCGCCTGTCCCAGGAGATAGCCCTTTATCCATTTAGTGCCGACCTGAAAATAATTGCCGAGATAATTACCCAGCCCCTGATTGCTCAAAACTTGGAATACAATGAAGTGGTTACGGAAGAAAATCGGGAGTTGGCGCGTCGGCAGGTTGAACCGGTAGTTGTTTTACGTAACACCCTGATTGTCAGTGAAGGTGAGCCGGTGACGGAACAGCAGCTGGCTCTTCTTAAAGATTTCGGAATGATCAGGGGTCAGCAAGCGGATTATTCCGGGTACATCGGTTTAATGCTTTTACTAATTATTGTTTTTATCCTGGTAGGGATTTACATGCATATTTTTGTTAATGAAGTTTTTATTAACCCCTCGCTGATGCTCTTGATGGGGCTAATTTTTGTCGTTACTCTTCTTTTTTCTGTTGGGGCTACTTATTTTTCAGGATACCTGATTCCTGTAGCGATGGGTGTTATTCTGATTACCGTTATTTTTGGTTATAAACTGGCTCTTATTATCAATTTGGTTTTGGCCCTGATGGTCGGATTGATCACCGGTGGCGATTTCTCCTTTATCCTGGTTGCTCTGATGGGAGGTCTGGTTTCTATTTATGCAGTTACCAGGTTAAGCCAGCGCAGCGATCTTGCCCGGGCCGGGTTTTATGTAGCGGTTATTAACGGTGCTGTAATTCTTTCCACTCATCTCTTTTTCGGAAATGTCAGCCTGGAGTATGGTTCGCTGGTCGGTTTTAGCTACAGCATGGCTGCCGGGATAGGAAACGGTATCTTTTCATCAGTTGTCGCTATTGGCATGCTGCCTTACCTGGAAAGTCTTTTTGGTGTTACTACCGCAATTACACTATTGGAATTGTCCAATCCGAACCATCCCCTGCTGCGTCAAATGCTTTTAAAGGCTCCGGGAACATATTATCACAGTATGATGGTATCAAACCTGGCCGAAGCTGCTGCTGAATCTGTGAAAGCGGATGCTTTGCTGGCCAGGGTTGGCGCTTATTATCATGATATTGGTAAATTAAAAAGGCCATTTTTCTTTTCCGAAAACCAGCTGTCCGGAGAAAACCCGCATACTAAACTCTCGCCCAACTTAAGCTCGTTGATTATAGGAGCACATCCCAAAGATGGAGTGGAACTGGGAAGAAAACATCGTCTTCCTGAGCCAATCCTTGGTATCGCCAGCCAGCACCATGGCACCAGCATGATTTCTTTCTTCTATCAACAGGCTTTGGAAAAAAACAGCCGCGAAGAAGTTTCCAGCGCTAAGTTTCGTTACGAAGGACCAAAACCGCAAAGCAAGGAAGCGGCTATCATCATGCTGGCAGATGCCGTCGAAGCCGGTGTTCGCTCTCTCTCCAAACCCACAAGTAATAGGGTCGAAACGATGATTAAACGGATGATCAGGGAAAAACTTGATGATGGACAGCTTGATCAATGTGATTTGACCCTGAAAGAAATCGATCAGATAGGCGAGGCATTTGTTTATATTATGTCCGGTATTTATCACTCGCGGATTGAGTATCCTGAAAAAGCTCTTAAGGCCGAGCTCGAAAGGAGTACGGCTTTTAAGTGAGCGTTATTATTAAAAATCTTAAAAGCGAACCGGTTTTTTCCGATATTTTTTTCGGGCAGCTTACTGAAACCGTTAATAGTTTGCTTGATGAGCAAAATTTGTCTGAAGGTGAAGTTGGTGTTGTTATTGCTGATGATGCTATGCTCCTGCGTTTAAATAGGGAATACAGGAATAAAGATAAAACTACCGATGTGCTTTCCTTTAGTTATCTCGAACCGCAGAATATAGATCCGCATCCAACAGGTGAGTTTGCAGTTGGTGATATATATATTTCTGTTGATCGCGCTTCAGAGCAAGCCGAACAGGCTGGCCACAGCCTCGAGCGGGAAATATTTTTATTAACTGTACACGGAATGCTTCACATCCTTGGATTTGACCACAGTGAGGAAATTGGCGCTAAATTAATGCGGGAAAAAGAGCGGATGTTTATGGAAAGGTATGATCGGGATTTCGGCGGGGGAGAAATGAATGGATAAAGTTCTTCAAAGCCTGAGAAATGCTTTTTTCGGATTAAAATATTGTTTTATCACTCAGCGCAATATGGTAATTCATGCCCTGGTTGGATCAATTGTTTTTTTTATGGCTTTACTGTTGCGTGTTTCAGTATCCCATATGTTGTTTTTGTTAACTGCAATAATCTTATTATTAGTTGCCGAGGCATTTAATACGGCTATCGAGAAAACAATTGACCTTTACACAAAAAAACGTAACAATTTAGCCCATGTTGCCAAGGATGTTGCTGCCGGTGCTGTTTTGCTGGCGTCCTTTTTTGCTGTAATAACTGTATTAACCGTGCTCGGCCCGCCACTATGGCTACTGGTTAAGTCAATTTTGCTTTTTTAGTGAACTTTTTTTGTCAGACCGTTTTTTATGGAGGCTTGATAAATATGCCCGGCCGGTCAGATCATAAATATTAACTTTATGGAAAACTGCATCAGCTAAGTCTATTCTTCCTGATAATGAATATAGTCTTAATATTATAAATTAACTGTCGCCCAAGCTTGAACTAACCCGATCATCTTACATGCTGCTGCAGCCCCGAAATTACAATTTAGTGCTTTAACTATTAGTTGAATAAATTGGAAAGAAAACGGGTCCCGGAAATCGAAATCAGCAGTTTCGGTTTTATAATATTAGCGTTTTAACCAATTAAGATTAATAGCAGAAAGGTGTTTTTATGAAAACCGATACACTTCTTGCAACAGCTCGTGCTGCCATGTTAAGGGCATACGCACCTTACTCCCGGTTCCCGGTCGGTGCCGCCCTGCTAACCGATGACGGTGCTGTTTTTACCGGGGCCAATGTCGAAAATGCATCCTACGGTATGACCGTCTGTGCAGAAAGGACAGCCATATGGACGGCCATACATGCCGGTTATCATAAGTTTAAAAGCATTGCTGTAATTGCAGATTGTTCACCCCCACCGACCCCTTGTGGTGCCTGCCGACAGGTGCTCTGGGAACTGGCCGGTAACATAAAAATAACTATGGGGAATTTAAAAGGCGAGATTATATATTCTTCCCTGCTGGATATGCTTCCGCAGCCATTTGGATCTGCAAAATGGTCCGATAATCCGCTTAACCAGGAGAAGCTTGAACGCGAACAGATATGGCGTATCCCGGTATTGTTTCACCCTGTTGGTTATGTTGTAAATGACTATCAGGAACCGTTGTCCATTCCGGATAATTATAAGGAACTATTATCGCAGGTAGTGATTGATCCGGAAATGGAACAGGGCCTCTACCGCCTTGATGAAGAGGAAACAATTAATGTAATATCTTACCTTCACAAAGCGCGGGGCTATACCCTTAAGGATAAGCGCAGCGGCAGGGGCAACGAGGTATACGGCGTCTTTGTCTGCCGGGCACCTTTAAGGCCCAACGCTATTGCCCAGTCAACGGTAGAGCTGATCGCTGTAGAAAAAAATATTCTCACAGTAAAAGGTTTGGATTTGATTAACGGCACCCCTGTTCTCGATATCAAGACTGACTACCGCTAAGAGAAGGCCTCACAGATAGCTTAATATTATTTAAATAGCTGCCTTTCAAAAGCAAGGCATTAAAGGAAGGAAATCCATGCACCGTTCCGGCTTTGTAGCTTTAATTGGCAGGCCCAATGTGGGCAAATCCACGCTGCTTAATGCCCTTGCCGGCGAAAAGGTAGCAATAATATCAGATCGCCCCCAAACCACCCGGAATCAGATTCGGGCAGTTTTAACCAGGCCTGACTACCAGATTATTTTTATCGATACCCCGGGATTGCATAAACCCAAACATATGCTGGGTACTGCAATGGTGCAAATTGCACGAAGAACAATGCAGGAAGTTGATCTTGTCTGTTTTCTGGTCGAGGCAAATGAAAATCCGGGTCAGGGAGACCGATATATCGCTGAAATTTTGAGGTCGGTAAAAAGCCCGATATTCCTAATCCTAAATAAAATTGATCTTATTTTACCGGAAAAGCTTGCCGTTAATATAGAGCTATACCAACAGATTTGCCCGTTTGAAGAACACTTTGCCCTATCAGCTTTAAAACGGATTCATTTAGAACCTTTTGTCGAGGGGGTACTCAAACATCTCCCGGAAGGTCCACAGTTCTATCCTGCCGACATGGTTACCGATCAACCTGAGCGGTTTGTGGCCGCAGAAATAATCCGTGAAAAAATTATCCAGCTGACCCGTCAGGAGATACCTTTTTCTGCAGCAGTGGTAATTGAGGAAATGAAGCCCCGTAAAGATGGTGATTTGCTCGATATCCGCGCTGAAATATTTGTAGAGCGTAAATCCCAGGTCGGAATAGTTGTCGGTAAAGGCGGTATACTCCTTAAGGAAGTCGGCATAAGAGCCCGGGAAGAGTTGGAAGCGCTGTTCGGGCAGCACATTTTTCTTGACCTGCGGGTTAAAGTAAAACGGGAGTGGCGCAATCGCAAAGCAGAACTGCGCCGCCTTGGTTACAATCAGGGAGGATAATTAATTTGAGCCAACGCATCTTCAAAGCGGAAGGCCTTGTTTTGCGTACCCGCATTCTCGGTGAGGCAGATCGATTGGTGACTTTACTCACCCCCGGGGAGGGCAAATTTGAAGCTGTAGCCAGGGGCGCCCGTAAGATCAAAAGCAAATTGGCGGCCGGGGTTGATCTTTTTACCTATGGCCGCTTTACTTTTCACCGCGGAAAAACCTGGCCAATCATTACCGGGCAGGACCCTGTAGAGCGGTTTTTATGGTTTCGAGATAATCCAGATCTATATCCTTATGGCCTCTACACCGCAGAGTTGACTGATCGCCTGGTTTCCGGAGAGGAACCCTGTTCTGAAATTTTTCAACTATTATTGGAAGTTTGGCGGCTGCTGGGCGAAAATACGGACCGATTTCTCCTCTGTCGCTCATTTGAATTAAAACTTGCGCATGCTGCCGGTTATAGTCCGCATTTACATTCCTGCACCAATTGCGGCACTGAAATCGCCCGGGTCTTTAGCCCCCGCCAGGGTGGTCTGCTGTGCTGCAACTGCCAGGGTGCTGATATAATTAAAGTTGATCCGGGCACTGTTGCTGTAGTACGCAGGTTGATTGAAGCGCCTCTTTCGCAGGCAGCCCTGATCCGTCTTTCTTTAAGCCAGAAGAAAGAGTTGGCTATTTTGACGGCAGCATTTCTTGCCTTTCATCTTGATTTGGGCGAAATCAAATCGAGGCGGATGCTGTCAGAATAACATAGCTATTATCAGACTAAAATAAGGAGGGAGATTTTGATGTCCGGTAATATGCAAAGCAGTGGTGCGGCCGGAGCGGTTTACGGCCTCGGTGCCATCGGGGCGGCCATATATTTTATAAGCCAGGCGGGTACCTTCTGGGCCGGGGTAATCGGTTTCCTGAAAGCACTTGTCTGGCCGGCATTTCTGGTTTATGAAGCTTTGAAGTTTTTTGGGATCTAGTTATTATGCAAAATGGAGGTCGGAAAATGAATATAGGTTTAATTATCTATTCGCAAACTGGCAATACTAAAAGTGTTGCCGAACAATTGCTGGAAGAACTATCCGCTTCCGGTCACACTGTAAACATGGAACAGATAACCATAACCGGCAATACTCCTGCCCAGCCAGGCAAGTTTGAGTTAACCGGTGTTCCTGCTCCCGATAGCTACGATGCCATTATTTTTGGCGCTCCTGTCCAGGCTTTATCTCTGAACCCTGTCATGAAAGCATATATGGAACAGCTCCCGTCCCTTTCAGGGAAAAAAGTAGCCTGTTTTGTAACAAAGCAAATACCATTATTATGGTTTGGGGGAACAGGAGCAATAGCGCTGATGAAAAAAGCCTGCCAGTCAAAAGGGGCAGAAGTAGTCGGAACAGAAATCGTGGTCTGGTCTAGGGCAAAACGCGAACAATCAATTGAAAATTGTGTTAAAAACCTGACTGGTTTATTTTAGTTTTTTCTACAGAACATGATTGCAGATGAAAATGGCCAGGTATTCGTTACTGGAAGTCTATCCGTCAGCGCTTCAGGTGAATAAGTTCTTATTATAAGCCGTACGGGCACTGACGCCTGTTTAGAAATATTCCGGGCATCATTAAAATATCCCGGCAAAAGGACTATATGGTTGGAAATGTCACAAATGCATGCTTTGCGTCCTGCGAAAAAGATGCGGTGCTGTGGTTAAAACCGCTTTGCGGGCCATTGGCACGGGGCGGACCGTTTATGCTTGCCCGGGTATTTACGGATCTGAATGAATTTGATCTTTTTGCAGACGCATGTCACCTTTGC
>JBNJHN010000009.1:40402-56070 GCA_051748565.1 Bacillota bacterium
TGCGGGCCATTGGCACGGGGCGGACCGTTTATGCTTGCCCGGGTATTTACGGATCTGAATGAATTTGATCTTTTTGCAGACGCATGTCACCTTTGCTACAGTGTCCGTCTGGAGTTGCTGGATCACTTTCCCGGTTACCTTAAACCCCGACAGGTTTATGGTCAGGTCAAAAATGAAGATATAACGGACTAATTAAGTCAGGTGAGTATTTAAATTCTATTATTTTTGGACACTTTTGTTATGATTTCCGGCGAGCTTGCTATACTTGACAATGAGGAAGTCAATTGTTAGTATCTTAATAATCAAATATTTTAATTGGCGATGATGGAAAATAGTAGCCGGATAAACTTTTTTTCAACAGCGAACCGGGAATGGTGTAAGCCCGGTAAAAAATTCGGCGAATGGCATTCCTGAGCATTAAAAAAATCAAGAGGACTCCAGAGCAATGGAGTCAAGTAGGGTGGAACCGCGGGAACACCTCCCGTCCCTATGGCATTATCGGCCGGGGACCGGAGGTTTTTTATTAGTTGCAGGATTTAGTGTTTTCTTTTTATGAGCCCGGGGATATATTGCAAATTAAGTTTGATAGCAAATATATTGCCGAGGTATTTATAAAAAGCAGTTCTGCCACATGATTTTAAGGAGGAGTTTTTATTGGATCTGCAAACGATTATGATTAAACTCCAGAAGTACTGGGCCGCAAAGGGTTGCCTGATCTGGCAGCCTTACGATGTAGAAAAAGGAGCCGGAACGATGAACCCGGCAACATTCCTAAAATCGCTGGGTCCTGAGCCATGGTCGGTAGCTTATGTAGAACCTTCCCGGCGTCCTGCTGACGGTCGCTATGGTGAAAACCCAAACCGTCTTTACCAGCACCTCCAATACCAGGTGATAATTAAACCTGCTCCTTCCGATATCCAACAGCAGTATCTTGACAGTCTTTCTTATCTCGGGCTTGATCCGCTTGAGCATGATATCCGCTTTGTCGAAGACAACTGGGAAGCTCCCACACTCGGTGCCTGGGGCCTGGGTTGGGAGGTCTGGCTGGACGGAATGGAGATTACTCAATTTACATATTTCCAGCAGGTCGGCGGTTTCGATGTTGAAGAAGTTCCGGTTGAACTGACTTATGGTATTGAGCGGATTGCCATGTACCTGCAGGACTGTGACAATGTTTTTGATTTAATCTGGACCGGTAATATAAAATACGGTGACGTTTTTCAACGGGTGGAATGGGAGCAGTCCAGTTACAGTTTTGACTATGCTGATCGTGATCTGCTCTTCAAGTTATTCAACAATTACGAAGCAGAAGCTAAACGTCTTCTGGAACTTGACCTGGTTTCCCCTGCATATGACTATATTCTAAAGTGTTCTCATACATTTAACAATCTTGAGGCGCGGGGGGCGATTAGCGTTACCGAGCGTGCTGCTTATATCGGCAGGGTACGTACCCTTGCCCGCCTTTGTGCAGAATGTTATTTGGAACAGCGTAAAGCATCAGGTTATCCGTTGCTGGCAGGAGGTGCGGAATAATGACTGTGACCCATAATTTAATCATGGAAATCGGCTGTGAAGAGATCCCTTCCCGGTTTATCCCCAGGTCCATGGAACAGTTAAAAGAGGAAGCTATGGCTCTACTGGTTGAAAACAGGCTCGGGTATGGGTCTATCGAAACCTGGGCTACACCCCGGCGTTTGGTTATTCTTATCAGTGATTTGGAGATGAAACAGTCCGACCTGGTAGAAAAGGTCAAAGGACCTCCTGTAAGCCGGGCATATGACGACAGCGGTCAACCTACCAAGGCTTTAAAAGGATTTCTCCAAAACCATGGATTAGGGATGGAAAAAGTTGAAGAAGAAACCATTAAAGATGCCCGTTACGTGGTAGTGCAGAAAGAAATTGCCGGCTGCCAGACAGAGGAGCTGCTGCCTGAATTGCTGCCCCGCTTAATTAAAAAGCTTACTTTTCCCCGTCCAATGTATTGGAGGAACAAAGATGTACGTTTTGCCCGTCCGATTCGATGGATTCTTGCTCTCTATCACAATAAACCGGTGATTTTTAGTTATGCAGGTATACAATCAGGAAGATTTACCTACGGTCATCGGTTTCTTGCACCAGGCCCATTCGAAACCGAAAGTGTAAATCACTACTTTCGCTGTCTTGAAGATAATTATATCGTGCTTGATCAAAATTGCCGAAGAAAGATGATCCTTCAACAATTGAATGAAAAAGCGGCTGAACACGGAGGGGAAGCTCTTGTTGATGAGAATCTTATCGAAGAAGTCTCTTATCTGGTCGAATACCCGGTAGCCATTGACGGTTCTTTTGACCGGGCTTATCTGGATTTGCCCCAGGAAGTACCGATAATTTCCATGCAGAATCATCAACGTTATTTTCCGATAGTGGAAAAAAATAGCGGGCGGCTGATGCCTTACTTCGTTGGGATAAGCAATAACCGTTTTCATCCAAATATTCGCAAAGGTTATGCCAAGGTTTTGCAGGCCCGGCTTGCTGATGGACGTTTTTTCTTCAACGATGACTGTAAAGTTTCACTTGAAAGCCATATTGAGAAACTTAAAAGTGTTATCTTTCTTGAATCAATAGGCAGTGTGGATCAAAAACGCCTCCGTCTGCTCGAGCTGACCGGCAGGCTCGGTGCAGCATTGAATCTGCCTTCCGGCCAGATAGAAAAAGCTATACGTGTAGCGCATCTCTGTAAGGCTGACCTGGTTACCAGCATGGTTAAGGAGTTTCCCGAGCTGCAGGGAGTTATGGGTCGTGAATATGCCATGTTAAGCGGTGAACCTGAAGAGGTTGCAGTAGGTATTTATGAGCATTACCAGCCCCGTTATACCGGAGATAAATTACCTGCTGCCCTGGAGGGAGCCCTGGTATCAATTGCTGATCGTATCGATACCCTTGCCGGTTGTTTTGCTATAGGAATTCAGCCTACCGGCTCTCAGGATCCCTATGCTCTCCGCAGGCAGGCCCAGGGAGCAATAGCGGTTCTCCTTGGATTTAAAATGGAATTGTCTTTGGAAGATTATATTAAACATGCTCTCGATGTCCTTTCAGTAGATATAAAAATTGATAAGGGAATTCGCCGACAGGTGGAGCAGAATTTAAATGATTTCCTGCTCCAGAGGATCCGCTATTTGCTGCAGTATCGGGGAATAGATCATGATGTTACGGAAGCTGTTTTGGCCGTACCGTTTAACTCAACAGCAGAAGTATTTAAAAAAGCCGAAGTGTTAAAAGATTATCTCAATGGACCGTTACTGGATGATGTTATTACTGCTTACAATCGAGTGGCCAACCTGGCTCATAAAGTATCTCAAACTGAAGTAGACAAAACACTTTTTGAAGATGTTACGGAGAAAGAGCTTTTCCGCAGCCTAAAAACAGCAGAAGAAACCCTCCGGGGATTAAAAGACCCGGTACAGGTTCTGGAACAGCTGCAACTTTTAAAACAGCCTGTAGATAACTTTTTTGATAATGTTATGGTAATGGTGGAGGATAAAAAGATTCGAACAAACAGGCTAAACTTGCTTTTTGCCCTGAAAAAATCATTTAATACCCTGGCCGACTTTTCAAAAATACAGGCGCCATAAAATAATCCAGATTAAGAAGGAAGTTATTTGTCTTTTAGAGTATATATATTTTATGGCTGCTTCTTTTTTGCAGGCGGCCGGAATGATCTTTTTGAAGGAGCAAACCCAAATGGTTGAATTCCCGGAAAAGCCGATCGTATTTATTGTTTCTGACTCGATTGGTGAAACTGCAGAATTTGTAGTAAAAGCAGTGGCCAGTCAGTTTGATTCAGGTAATGTTGATATGCGCAGGGTGCCTTTTGTTGAAAACAAAGAACAGATTGAAAATGTTTTTAAGGAGGCTTCAGGCTGTCATGCAATAATCGCTTACACCCTTGTAGTGCCCGAACTTCGGCAGGCCATGGAACAGGAGGCTCTCAGGCACAATGTTTGCACAGCTGATATACTTGGTTCCCTGATGGGTGCATTCAGCCGTGTTACCTGTAAAGCTCCTCATACTGAGCCCGGTCGGGTTCGACAGCTCGATGAGGTTTATTTCCGCCGGGTAGCAGCGGTTGAATTTGCCGTAAAACATGATGATGGTAAAGACCCGCGCGGTTTGACACAGGCAGAGATTGTTCTGGTTGGCATTTCGCGAACTTCAAAAACACCGCTCAGTATGTATCTTGCCCATCAGGGAATTATGGTCGCCAATCTGCCTCTCGTTCCGGAGGTTGAGCCTCCCGAGGAGCTTTATTGGATCCCGCCTGAAAAAATTATCGGACTGGTTATTGATCCTCACCAGCTACGTAAGATCAGGTTTGAACGTCTCAAATCTCTTGGTCTCGATGATAATGCTAATTATGTTGCAGTTGAAAGGATTGAGGAAGAGCTAACTTATGCCCATAGGGTCATGAAAAAGCTTGGCTGTACTGTTTTTGACGTTTCCAATAAAGCCGTTGAAGAAGTGGCCAACCGTATTATCCAGCTTGTCAGAGGGGGGATACTAAGTTGATATCCGGAAAATATGTATATCCTTTTGAAGAGGGAGATAAATCAATGAAGAGCCTTCTGGGCGGGAAAGGGGCTAATTTAGCAGAGATGGCCCGTATAGGCCTGCCCGTTCCTCCCGGATTTATTATCACCACGGAAGCCTGTAATAATTACCTGGGAAAGGATCAAGGGCTCTGGTCGGAGTTGACCGATGAAATTCTTGATAATCTGAAGTTATTGGAAGAAGAAACAGGACGTTCTTTCGGAAGCAATCAGCCGCTTTTATTATCAGTGCGGTCCGGCGCTGTTATTTCTATGCCGGGAATGATGGATACAATACTGAACCTTGGTTTAAACAATTCAACAGTTGAGTCCCTGGGCCATGAAACCGGTAATCACCGTTTTGCTCTGGATTGTTATCGACGTTTCATTCAGATGTTTGCCGGTGTTGTACTAAACGTCAGCCACTACAGTTTTGAAAACATCCTTACTGAAATTAGAAAGCATAAACAGGTTCGGACTGACGCTGAACTTGCTCAATCAGATCTTGAAAAAGTTGTTGATGCTTTCCTGGAAATTGTTCGTAAGGAGACGGGTGAAGAATTCCCACAGGACCCAAAAACACAGTTATTACTGGCAGTGGAGGCGGTATTTAGATCATGGAATACGCCCCGGGCAGTGGTTTATCGAAAAGCGAATCGCATACCGGACAATCTGGGCACTGCTGTTAATGTACAGGCCATGGTTTTCGGTAACCTTAGTGATGACAGCGGAACAGGGGTAGCATTTACCCGTAATCCATCAACAGGCGAACCGAAGCTTTACGGAGAATACCTGCTCAACGCTCAGGGGGAAGATGTGGTCGCCGGTATTCGCACTCCCCGGCCATTGGAAGAGTTAAAGCATGATATGCCCGAAGTATACAGGCAATTCGTTGATACTTGCCAAATTCTCGAAAAGCATTACCGTAATATTCAGGATATTGAATTTACAATAGAACGGGGTAAATTATACATGCTTCAAACCCGCACCGGGAAAACAACCTCAGCGGCAGCAATTCGTATAGCTGTTGACCTGGTAAAAGAAGGGCTGATTAATAAATCAGAAACACTTCAAAGGATAGAGCCGGAACAGCTTGAACACCTGCTGCACTGCCGTATTGATCCGGATGTAAAAATGGATGTAATTGCCCGTGGGTTGCCTGCTTCACCCGGTGCTGCTTCGGGAAAAGTGGTTTTCGATGCCGACCGTGCTTTGGAAATGGCCAATGCCGGGGAAAAAGTTCTGTTGGTACGTCCTGAAACAACACCTGATGATATCCATGGTATTATAGCTGCTGAGGGTATTTTGACCAGCCGGGGGGGCATGACCAGTCATGCTGCAGTTGTTGCCCGTGGTATGGGTAAACCGTGTGTATGCGGGTGTGATGATCTTTCAATTGACCTGGGGAAAGGCGTTTTTTACATTAAAAACACCAAATACACAGAAGGGGAATTACTTTCTATTGATGGAAGCAACGGGAATGTATTTTTGGGCGAAGCACCTTTGATCGAACCCCAGTTTTCCGGGGAATTCCACGAACTTATGGGTTGGGCGGACGAAATACGCCGCCTTAAAGTGCGTGCTAACGCAGATAACCCTGAAGACGCTCGCCGTGCCGTTGAAATGGGCGCCCAGGGCATCGGTCTCTGCCGCACCGAGCATATGTTTATGGCAGCGGATCGTATCCCCGTGGTTCAGAAGATGATCCTTTCATCAAACCTGGAAGAACGTGAAGTAGCACTGAGAGAGCTTTTACCGATGCAGCAGGATGATTTTAAGGGTATTTTGAAAGAAATGGTCGGAAAACCGGTAACAATTCGTCTCCTTGACCCACCGCTTCATGAATTCTTACCGGACAGGGAAGAGCTTCTTCTCGAAGTAGATCGCCTGCAAAGAGAAAAGGGCGATAAATCTGAGCTGCGAAAGAAAGAAATTCTACTTCAGAAAGTTCAGTCACTATCCGAATACAATCCAATGCTCGGACACCGCGGCTGCCGACTGGGCCTGGTTTACCCCGAAATATATGAGATGCAGGTAAAGGCAATACTTTTAGCAGTTTTTGAACTTCTCGACGAAGGAGTTCCTGCAGGGGATTTACAGCCGGAAATTATGATTCCATTGGTTGGGCATCGTGAAGAGATGGAAAATATGAAGCAGTTGGTTGACGATACGGCTTCAGCAGTTTTTAAAGACCAGGGAAGGCAGCTGCCTTACCTGGTCGGTACAATGATAGAGTTGCCGCGGGCCTGTCTTGTTGCCGATCAGCTGGCCGGGGTGGCTTCCTTTTTCTCTTTTGGGACAAATGATCTGACCCAGACCACACTTGGTTATAGCCGGGATGATTCCGAAGGCAAATTTTTACCATTTTACCTTCAGCGAAAAATACTCAAAGCTAATCCTTTTGCAGAGATAGATCGGGAAGGTGTCGGAAGGCTGGTTGAAATAGCTATAGATAAGGGGCGTTCTGCAAACCCAAATCTTAAAATCGGGGTTTGCGGAGAACACGGTGGTGATCCTGCCTCAATTGAATTTTTCAATACCGTGGGGTTGGAGTATGTCAGCTGCTCACCCTATCGCCTGCCTATTGCCCGTTTGGCAGCAGCAAGGGCAACACTTTTGGGATAGAATAGTTTAAAGATTTAATCTTAAAATTGTCAGTTGATATAAACAGGAGAACTAATTTTTATGGCGAATAAGAGATAAGTTAAAAATGTAGCAAGGAGTGATCTAATTGACCCAACATGATAAACAAGAATTAGCTTTAGACAGTATTTACCCACCCTGCCAATCTGCATGTCCGCTGCACCAGGGTGTCCGTGATTATTTGCTGGCTATTGCTACCGGTGATTTTGATCGGGCACTGGCGATAATCAAAGAAACAAACCCGCTTCCATTCGTTTGCGGGACTATTTGTGCTCATCATTGTGAAGATGAGTGCCGGCGTAACGATGTGGATAAACCACCTTCAATTCGTGGTCTCAAGCGCTTTGCTTTGGAATACGGCAATGCTAAAGTGCAGCCTTTGGTGGACGGACCCAAAGTAAAGGGGAAGGTGGCCGTCATAGGTGCCGGGCCTTCAGGCTTAACAGCTGCTTTTGACCTTGCCCGTCTGGGCGCTGAAGTAACCGTTTTCGATCGTGAAACTTCAGCCGGTGGTGCTGTCCGTCACTATATCCCTCTTTATCGTCTGCCTGATGAAGCTATAGATCAGGATATCGATGAAATTGCCGAGCAGGGTGTGGAATTTAAATTTGGGATTGAGTTGGGTAAAGATATTACTATTGAAAAACTTGAACAGGATGGTTATAACTCGATCCTGCTGGCTATGGGCCTGCCTGTAAGTCGTGGACTCAATATTCCCGGAGCCGATGGAGATGGGATTCTATATGCCCTTCCGTTCCTGAAAGCGGTTAAGCGGGAAGGTTTTAAGTTTGAAGGTGCCCCGACTGTTATTGTTATCGGTGGGGGTAATGTGGCTATGGATGTTGCCCGTTCAGCCCTTCGTGCCGGGGCAGCCAAGGTAAAACTGGCCTGCCTGGAATGTGATGAAGAAATGCCGGCATTTGAATGGGAAATCGAGGAAGCGAGGGAAGAGGGTATTGAATTTAATACTTCCTGGGGTCCTGATACCATTAGACGGGAAAACGGTAAGGTATCTGGTTTAGAGCTGGTTGAATGTAGTTGTGTCTTTGATGAAGAAGGACTTTTTAACCCTACCTTCAATGAATCTAACAAAGAAGTTCTGAGTGGTGATATCGTAATCTTTGCCATCGGACAGGGAGGCGATCCTGAACCGCTGCGCGACGAAATCGAAATTGACGATCGGGGCCGCCTAGTTTACAATCCCAATAAAATGGCCACCAGCAGAGAAGGTGTGTTTAGCTGTGGTGAAATGATTACAGGCCCCGGTTCTGCTGTTGAGGCCATGGGTAACGGACGCCTTGCCGCCCAGGCCATTGCCAGTTATCTTAAAGGAGAAATTTTTGACAGTGCAAGAGTTGAGTTTGAAGAAAAACCGGTTCTCGACAAACTCGACGAAAAAGTTGCAGGCGAAATTGACCATATGGAACGTCATAAAATTCCAATGATTTCTCCCGAAGAGAGGGTTCGCCATTTTAAACAGGCCGAATTGGGTTATGATATCGAAACTGCGATATGCGAAGCCCGTCGCTGCCTGACCTGTGCTGCCGGCGCCTTGCAGGACGAAGATCTCTGTGTGCACTGTCTTACCTGTATGCGTATTTGCCCCTATGATGTTCCGGTAATAAATGAAGAAGGCAAGGTAAGTGTACGCAATGAGCAGTGCCAGGCCTGTGGTCTTTGCCTTAGTTTCTGCCCGGTCTACGCAATAAGTTTCCGTGCACCCTATCTCCAGGAAGCTATCGATTCAATAGAACCTGCTGTCGGGGAACTCCTGGCCAGGCGCAATGGTGAACCGACCATTCTGGCAATTACCTGTTCTTATGGCGCATTTGCCCTGCCCGATTTTATAAATCAGGAACATAAGGATATTGCTGTTGTGCGCTATCCATGTGTAGGAAAACTGGATACTGCTCATCTGCTTAAGGCCATTGAACTTGGTGTTGATAAAGTTGTAATCATCGGGTGCAGTGAGAGTGATAAATTCAACTGTCAGTATAAAGATATTAGTTATTGGTCGGAGAAAAAAGTCGAACATGCCTGTGATTTAATTGAAATGCTCGGCCTGGAACGCGAAAGCATCTCTTATACCGAACTGGCAGGCGAAGACATTGAAAAATTTGCCCAGGTTGTTACCGAAGCGGCAACTAAACCGAAGCAAGAAGAAGATGAATCATAAGAAACACCAGGATAGAACTAGCAAAGCCCCGGGTCTATTTAAATACCGGGGCTTTTGTTTTATTTTGAAATTTACCAAGCAGGAAAGTCTGGTCAGCTGTCGAATAAGATTACATGCTGAATGGAACAAAAAATGGTTCCAGTTAGTCTATTTTTTAAGGAGCGGCAATAACTAAGAGGCTGGATAAACTTTCATGTGAATATATGATCTGGGATCACCTCGTCTCAGTTCCCGAGATGGGTTTTTTTTATCTGCCGCCAGAAGAGTATAAATTGCTGTAATTATATAAACAAAAAAAATGATGGGTGTTAAAGATGCCACAGGGCATACCGGAGGACGTAATTGACGAGATCAGACAGCGTACCGATCTGGTGGGTTTAGTCGGGGAGTATCTCAAGCTTGAACGGAGAGGCAAAAACATGGTAGGCCTTTGTCCTTTTCACAGTGAGAAAACTCCTTCATTTTCCGTGTCGCCTGAAAAACAGCTATTTCACTGTTTCGGTTGTGGAGCATCCGGCAATGTTTTCAGCCTGATCATGCAGATGGAAAAGCTTACTTTCCCTGAAGCAGCCCGTTTTTTAGCCAGGCGTTCAGGAGTGAATATTCCCGAACGCAGGTCAATATTACCCGGTGAGGAAGATTTAAAAGAGAAAATATACAAGCTTAATCACCTGGCTGCCCGGTTTTACGCTTATTGCCTGCACAAAACGGAACCGGGTAAGAGAGTTCTCGATTATTTGCAAAATAGAGGAATCAGGCGGGAAATAATAGAATTATTTATCTTAGGTTATGCTCCGGCTGATTGGACCGGCTTTTTTAATTTTGCCCAAAAAAAAGGGTTTTCACCCGATCTAATCATGAAGGCAGGGCTTGTTTCACCGGGAAAAGATAAAGGCTATTATGACCGTTTTCGGGATCGTTTAATATTTCCTATTTTTAATATAAGTGGAACCGTGGCAGGTTTTGGTGGCCGTGTTCTTGAAGAGGGATCAAAAAGCGGACCCAAATACTTAAATTCTCCGGAAACGCTTGTCTTTAATAAGGGATCCATGCTTTACGGGTTAAATTTAGCCCGTGAAGAAATTAGAAGGGGTAAAAAAGCAGTAGTTATGGAAGGCTATACAGATGTTATTACTGCTTTTCAAGCAGGTATAAAGAACGTTGTCGCTTCTCTCGGCACAGCGCTTTCTGCAGAACAGGCTCGGTTGCTGCGCTATCAGGCTGATACTGTAGTTACAGCTTACGATTCAGACAGCGCCGGAGAAGCAGCAACCTGGAGAGGATTGGCTATTCTGCAGGCCAGTGGCTGCCTGGTGCAGGTAGCCGAGCTTCCTGGGGGCAGTGATCCCGACAGTTTTATAAAGGAAAATGGCCCGGAAGCCTTTAATGTTCTTTTAGAAGACTCCGAGCCGCTAATGGAATACCGGCTGAAACAGCTTAAAAAAAGATTTGACCTGGCTTCGGATAAGGGGAGAATAAACTATATCGAGGAGTTAATGCCTTTTCTTATGGCAGCTGTGAATCAGGTTGAACAGGATTTTTACCTGAAGCGGGCTTCCGAAGAACTTGGTGTTGATGAAGAAGCCCTGCGTGGTGAATTAAAAAAAAGACGTAGAAAAGGCAGTCGATACAAAGAAGCAAGTGAAAATGAACCTCCCGCCGCAAAGAAAAAGATTAATGCACGTCCAGAAGAAAAAAATTTATTATCTTTAATGCTTCAAAGCAAGGAAATAGCACAGCTGGGGCGAAATCTTTTAAATGTAGAGTATATAGATGATCCAAAGGTTAGAAAAATTGTCGAGGCTATTTGGAGCTTAATGGAAGAGGAAGCTGTTCTCAGCGCAGAAAAATTGGTTAACCGATTTGAGGATCAGGAAATTGTCACTTTGATTACTGAATCGGTAACTGATCCCGCTTTGCAGGATCTGCCATCCAAGACAGCGAAACGTATGGTTGAGGATAGTATCAAGAGGCTTAACAAAGTCTGGAAGGATAAAAAACTAAAAGAACTGAAAATAAAGAGGGAAAATTTTGAATCCCGTGGGTTGCATGAACAGGCAATGGAAGTATATCTTGAAGAACAAAATTTGATCAACAAAAAAGACGGCGACCCTTACCGTTAGGAAAAGGAGGGGATTGCAATGACTAAAGATATAGAGAAGACGTTATCCCTGGAAGATGCTCAACTTGAATTAGTTGAACGCGGAAAAAACAAGGGTTCTATAAGTTATAAAGAAATTGTTGAAACCCTTCAACCTTACGAGCTGTCAGTTGAAGCACTTGATAACTTCTATGATAAATTGGCCCAGCATGGGATTGAGATTACTGATGATAGCACTGCAGGAATATCCGGAACTGCCCGGGATGATGATACTGAAGAAACAAAGACCAGTGGAAGCCCACTTCTGGCGGTTCCGGAAGGGGTAACTGTTAACGATCCTGTTCGGATGTATTTAAAAGAAATCGGAAAGATCCCGCTACTTACTTCCGAAGAAGAGGTTGAGCTGGCCAAGGCTATCGAACAGAACAGTGAAGATGCCAGGCGCCGTTTGGCCGAAGCTAATCTTCGTCTGGTTGTCAGCATTGCCAAAAAATATGTTGGAAGAGGGATGCTCTTTCTTGATCTTATTCAGGAAGGCAACCTTGGCCTTATTAAAGCTGTGGAAAAGTTTGATTACCGAAAAGGTTATAAATTCAGCACATATGCTACCTGGTGGATTCGCCAGGCTATAACCCGGGCCATTGCCGATCAGGCCCGTACCATCCGGATACCTGTCCACATGGTTGAAACAATCAACAAACTGATTCGTATTTCCCGCCAGCTGGTTCAGGAATTGGGCCGTGAACCGCTGCCGGAAGAGATTGCCCAGGAAATGAATATCAGTGAAGACAGGGTAAGAGAAATCCTTAAAATTGCCCAGGAACCGGTCTCATTGGAAACCCCAATCGGCGAGGAAGACGACAGTCATCTTGGTGATTTTATCGAAGACCACGAAGCTCAGGCCCCTGCTGATGCAGCGGCTTTTGAACTGCTCAAAGAGCAGCTGGAAGATGTACTTGATACTCTTTCTGCGAGAGAAGAGAAAGTTTTACGTTTACGCTTCGGCCTTGATGACGGGCGCTCGCGGACACTTGAAGAGGTCGGGCAGTTTTTCGGGGTTACCCGTGAAAGGATACGCCAGATTGAAGCCAAGGCGTTGCGCAAATTGCGCCACCCAATGCGCAGTAAACGCTTGCGGGATTATCTTGAATAAAAAAGCCATGGTAGAAAAAAACAAACAAGTCCCTTGACGGGCTTGTTTCATTTAAGTATAATACTTATGCCTAAGGTTCCTCAGTAGCTCAATGGCAGAGCGACCGGCTGTTAACCGGTAGGTTGCAGGTTCGAGTCCTGCCTGGGGAGCCAATTTTATGTACATTTATAAAATAGCAGCTCTGCTTGTTTGGGTTGCTCTAACTGATTTTTATAGTATCTGTCTATCCGGCCTGCTTATCTTTTCGCCATTCACAACGTTCCCGTTTTGAACAGAAATCACAGGGTGCTGCAGAGTTGCTTAGATCCTTGCCACGTGGGATGACAAAAGAAACTGATTTTCGGGGGATCATTAAGCAGCTTTCAGTAAGGCGGATGCCAATTTCTTGCCCCGGCAGCACCGAAAACACCTCTCTTTGCTGCTCGATTGGCCAGCCTTCCTGGCCGGGTTGAGCCCTCATGCCTAATTCCAGATCGAGATTGCATGCTTCAGTACTGATGACATCTTCAACAGCCTGGGCAACTTTACGGATGGCTGCAATACCGGCCCCATCGAGTGTTACCGCCATAACCGGGTTTTCTTTCATCATATCTTCAACCCTGGTTTCCAGATTACTTCCGATGGTACAGAGAGCAATATTCAAATGGTCGGCTCCGGCCATTGCCCTGGCGACCAGAGGACCTTCAAATGCTCCACCTTTAAAAGTAATTTTTTGGTGTTCAAAATCTTTTATCCTGACAACCTTGTATAAAGCAGACGGCTTGATCAAAGAGTGGGCTTCTTCGATTACAGCTTCTGCAGATTCGACCAAACGTTTGGAGGCGCACTCAGGATCAATACCCTGACCTCTTAAAACATCCTGGCATGTAAGGTTAAATTTAAAATCTTTAAAGTGTTTATACAAGCAGATTACCTCCCATTCTGAAAATCCTGAGTTCTATTTTAACCTTATTCCAGGTTCTTGACAAGAATCTGCAGGGTATGTTATATTCATATAGCTGTAAGATAAGCGCTTTAAAAAGGCCGCGATTTAAGAATGCGGGCCCATAGCTCAGTTGGAAGAGCTACCGGCTCATAACCGGTTGGTCCCAGGTTCGAGCCCTGGTGGGCCCACCAGATCAAGGCCCCTTCGTCTAATCGGTTAGGACACCAGCCTTTCAAGCTGGCAACAGGGGTTCGAATCCCCTAGGGGTCACCATTTATTTTATTACGAATGCTTGAATTGAAGCGCTTTCCTTTCAGGCAGAAAAATTAGGACTTGCAGGGTTTTCATGACTCTACAAGTCCTTTTTAAGTATTCTCAGCGACATAATTCCTGACCTGACCGGGTTTCAGCTATTATAAGTGGTGACAAAAAGTTCCAGGTATTCGCTTTCACTGATAGTACGGCAGTTGCTGGGGGTGGAACCGTTTACCAAAGCCATTCTGGCCAGGGGGGGAAAATCAGCAGGATCTACTTCTTCAAGTTCAGCAAACCGTGGTATTCCTATTTTGGCAGCCATATTAGCCAGTTCAGTGATCAGCAGTTCGGCTGCTTCATGGTCAGCCATGCCGGTAACCGCCAGGCCGCAGACTTCGGCAATCCTGGCATGTCTCTGTGGATCGGCCGATGCATTAAATGCGGTTACAACCGGCAGGAACATTGAGTTGGCCACACCGTGAGGAATATCATAAAAACCGCCGACTGTTTCAGCCATGCAGTGGACGGCGCCAACATCGGCATGGGAAAAAGCCAGGCCGGCCAGCAGAGAACCGAACATCATGGAATCCCGCGCCTGCCTGTTGTTTTCCCTGACGGCGGCTTCCAGGGAGGGGTAGATGTTTTCGATGGCGGCCAGAGCCAGCATATCGCTAAAGGGATTAGCTTCACGGCAGGTGTAAGCTTCAACAGCATGAACCAGCGCATCCATACCGGTAGAGGCGCTCAGATCTGCCGGAAGAGAGTAAGTCGTTTCCGGATCGACAACAGCAAGCTTCGGTGCCAGCAGAATATCATTTACAGTCATCTTGAAATTTCTTTTTGTATCGGTGATAACTGCAGACCTGGTTACCTCCGACCCGGTTCCGGCCGTAGTGGGCACGGCCACGATCGGGATAATCGGCCTGATTACCTTGCCTTTACCCTCGTACGCCTGCAGCGGTCCGCCATGTCTGTGCAGCAAAGCGATCGCCTTGGCCGAATCGAGAACGGAACCGCCGCCGACAGCGACAATAAATTCTGCGCCGAAACTGGCTGCCTCTTCTCCGCCTGCTTCGCAGTCAACATCCCTGGGGTTGGGTTTAACCCGGTCAAAAAGGTGGCATTCAAATCCCTTGTTTGCCAGCGAATCGATTACAATCCCGGTAAGGCCGGTTTTTTTAACCCCCGGGTCGGTTATTACAAAAACTCTGGACTTACCTTTAAGTCCCCGGGCCAATTTCCCTGTAGATGCAAGCAGCCCGGTACCGAATTCAATCCGTGTCGGCAGGTTGAAAGCAAAACTTTTTAGCATTTTAACACCCCGCTTCAGAGTTTAATTATTTATTTGTGAAAATTTCTTTTCAAACTATTATATCAATTTTTTCCAACCGTTTGCATTTACAAGGCTAATTAGGCCCGGACAAGAATATCTTCTTTAATGAATTTGTTTTTCCCGGATTTCTTCATTGACATTTAAAGCAAGCAGGCGTACGATAAAAGAGGGTGATGGCATGTCGAAAACGATATGCTTGAGCTGTGGTTCCGAGTTTGATCGGTCTTCTTTACTGACAGATGAAGAGCTTGGCAACGGTTACTGCCCGGTATGCATGTCGGATTATATTGAGTTGGGCTGGATCGAAGCATTCTTCGAAGAAATCCCGGTTCTCGTGGCTGAAAGGTAATCACATCGGGCAATCCGATTAATAGAGGGCTGTAGGCTCTCTTTTTTTATTTTTCTTTTCTTAAAAAAAGGAACCGTATTGATAGTTCACAAATTACAAGAACCATGTTATTTGTTGCATATAGATTTATTTGGCCAGAGCTGACGCATAATTTATAAATCCTTGTCA